>JBQGDU010000337.1:0-5586 GCA_052039245.1 Aeromicrobium sp.
CTTGTCGTCGGTGGAACCGTCGGACGACGCGGTGCGTCGCGAGCGCCGCAGCAGCGCCTGCAGCACCGGCACCAGCAGCACGATGACCAGGATCGCGACGAGCGTTCCCGAGACCGGCCGGGTGGCGAACCCGGTCGGGTCGCCGTCGAAGAGGATGAGCGAACGGCGCACCGAGCTCTCCAGCAGCGACCCCAGCACGAAGGCCAGCACCATGGGCCCCGGCTCGAAGCCGAACTTCTTCATGAGGTAGCCGAGGACGCCGAAGATGCAGACCAGCAGGATGTCGAAGGTGCTGTTCGCCACCGTGTAGACGCCGACGAGCGTGATGAGCACCGTGATGGGCGCCAGGATGGAGGCACGGACCTGCAGGATCCGCACGAACAGGCCGATGAGCGGGATGCTCATGATCAGCAACAGGATGTTGCCGACGTACATCGAGTTGACGACGCCCCAGAACAGCTCGGGGTCCTCGCTGACGAGCTGTGGACCGGGCGTGACTCCCTGGATGAGCAGGGCGCCGAAGATGACGGCGATGGTGGCGTTGGCGGGAATGCCGAGCGTCAGCAGCGGGATGAACGATGACGTGGCGGCCGCGTTGTTGGCCGACTCCGGGGACGCCACGCCCTCGATGGCGCCCTGGCCGAACCGCTCGGGATTCTTGGAGCGCTTCTTCTCGTAGGCGTAGGCCGCCATCGACGACAGCACCGCGCCGCCGCCGGGAAGGATGCCGAGGAAGAATCCGATCACCGAGCCACGACCGATGGCACCGGAGGACTGGCGGAGCTCGGCCTTGCTGGGCAGGACCTTGTCCGGCTTCTTGACCGACTTGGTGAGGTTGTTGCGGTCCTCGAGGTTGTAGAGGATCTCGCCGAGTCCGAACAGGCCCATCGCGATCGGCACGAAGTCGATGCCGTCGGTCAGGGCGAGCTGCTCGAAGGTGAACCGTTCGGCGCCGGTGAAGCTGTCACGCCCCACGGTGGCCAGCAGCAGCCCGATCCCCGCGGCCGTGATGGCCTTGGCCCGGCTCCCGCTGCCCACCGTCGCGACGAGCAGGATGCCCAGCAGCGCGAGCAGGGTGTACTCCGGTGGCCCGAAGTCCAGGGCGAAGCGAGCCACGAAGGGAGCGAAGAACGTCAGCGCGACGATTGAGACGGTGCCGCCGATGAACGAGCCGATGGCCGCGATCCCGAGCGCCTGCCCGGCGCGCCCTTGGCGGGCCATCGCGTAGCCGTCGAAGACCGTGACCACTGACGACGCCTCACCGGGCAGTCTCAGCAGGACCGACGTGATGGTGCCGCCGTACTGCGCGCCGTAGAAGATGCCCGCCAGCATGATGATGGCGGTCACCGGCTCGACGTTGAAGGTCAGCGGCAGCAGGATCGCGACCGTGGCGGCCGGGCCGAGGCCCGGGAGCACGCCGACGAGCATGCCGACCACCACGCCGATGAGGCAGTAGAGCAGGTTCTCCGGCTGCAGGACGACAGCGAAGCCGTCGAGCACGGGTGCGAAGTCCATGGGTGGTCCTAGAAGAGGTGGGGGATGGGCGTGCTCAGGGCCGCCACGAAGATCAGGTAGAAGACGGCCGTCATGATCAGGGCGCCGACGACGGACGTGCGCCAGCCCTCACGGCCGAGCACCTTGAGCCACACGAAGGCCAGCAGGGCGGCCGGGATCTCGAAGCCCACCGACGGCACCGCGAGCGCGAAGCCGAACATGGTCAGCGATCCCAGGCCCACGAGCCAGCTGGTGGAGCTGAACTTCTCGGCGTCGTGCGAGCGACCTGCGGTGACGGCCAGCCCGACCGCCAGCACGACGATGAGGGCGCTGACCACGCCGGGCCAGGTGCCGGGCCCGGGCGCGGAGGCACGCCCGATGCCCAGGTCGAACGAGCCCACGAGCCCGAACACCCCCAGGGCACCGATGACGGCTGCTGCGGCGAGGTTGCTCGCGGTACCGGCGGCGGGAGGCTTCTCGCTCTCCCACTGCTCGACGAGCTCCTCGACCGTGGTCGCCTCCGTCGGATCGACGGCCGCGACCACCGCGTCCGGGTCCGGCGAGGTCACTGCTCGCCGCCGAGGTCGATGTCGTACTCCTCGGTCAGCTGCGTGTAGCTCTCCAGCGCGTCCTTCCAGTTGGCCTTGATCTCATCGCCCGGCAGCTCGTTGGGCGTCAGCAGGTTCTGCTCGTTGAAGTCCTGGTAGGCCTCGGTCTCGAAGGCCGCGTCGAAAGCCTCCTTCAACCGGTCGAGGATCGGCTGCGGCGTGCCCTTGGGCGCGGCGATGGCTCGGGCCTGGGACACCTCGACCTCGAAGCCGGACTCGACGGCCGTCGGCACGTCGGGCAGGAACTCGTTGCGCTCGGCCGAGAAGGTGACGAGCGGCGTGACCTTGCCGGCATCGATCTGCGGCTTGGCCTCGCCGAGCTGGACGCTCGCGACGTCGACCTGGTTGCCGAGCACCGCGGTGAGGGCGGGCGAGCCGCCGTCGAACGGCACGGACCGGCCGGGGATCTCGGCGAGCTTGAACAGCAGCTCGGTGGAGAGCTGGCTGCCAGTGCCGACGCCGGTGGTGGCGTAGTCGACGGTGTCCTCGGCGCCGGCGAGGTCCTCGACGGACTGCAGGTCGCTGTCGGCGTTGGAGACGAGGACGTAGTCGTCCTGGGAGATGCCGGTGACGATCTCGAAGTCGTCGATGTCGATGGCCTGGTTCTCGGGGACGGCCAGCGGTGTGATGGCGGCGAGCGAGAGGTTGATGACCATGAGCTCGCGTCCGTTGGGCTCCTGGGTCTCCAGCTCCTGGGCGGCGAGCGCACCGTTGGCGCCGGGGACGTTCACGACGGGCACGGCGACGTCGAGGTCCTGCGAGACCGGGTCGGCGAGTGCCCGGCCGATGAGGTCGGTGCTGCCTCCGGGGTCCTGGCCGATGGTCAGGTTGATGGAGCCCGAGGGAAAGTTCTCTGCGGCGTCCTCGGCGCTCTCACTGCCGAGGTTTCCGCCGCAGGCGGACAGGGCGAGCGTCGCGGTGGCCGCGAGGGCGAGGAGGCGCGGCGCGCGCAGCCAGGAGGTGCTGTGGGACCGGGAGGGGGGGCGGTGGGACATCTCGCTCCTTCGAGGGGGTGGACCAGAGCGTCATGTGAGCGGCGTCACTGGGGCGTGGTGGCGACTCTAGGAAGCCGGTGTCATGCATGTCCAAGCCCAATGGGATATCGAATGATACCCTCCTGGCATCATGTTCTCCTTCGAGCAGCTCCGTGGATTCGTCGCGGTGGCCGAGGAGCTGCACTTCGGCCGCGCCGCCGACCGGCTGCAGATGACCCAGCCCCCGCTCAGCCGGCAGATCCAGAAGCTCGAGCGCTCTCTCGGCTTGCGACTGCTCGACCGGGACAACCGCCGCGTCAACCTCACGCCCGCCGGCGCGGTCTTCCTGGAAGAGGCCCGGCGTCTCATCGCACTCGCCGACGTCGCCCCCGACCGAGCCCGACGGATCGAGGCCGGCTCCGCGGGCACGGTGCGGATCGGATTCACCGCTGCGTCCACCTACGGCGTCCTCCCTCGGTTGCTCAACCGAGTCTCGGCGGCGTACGCAGACATCGACCTCGACCTCTACGAGATGGTGACGGGAGAGCAGGTGGCAGGCCTGCAGTCCGGCGAGCTCGACCTGGGGCTCGCCCGGCCCCCCTTCGACTCCGAGCAGTTCGACAGTCGGCTGCTGCACCGCGAGGAGATGGTGCTCGCCGTGCCCGAGGGGCACTGGATGACCGACCTCGCCCGCGACGTCCAGGCCGAGGACCTGGTGCAGGAGCCGATCATCATGCACTCGCCGACGAAGGCGCGCTACTTCTACGACCTGGTGGTGCGCATGGTGCCGATCGTGCACCAGAACGTCGTGCACACCGTGAGCCAGATCCTCACGATGACGTGGCTCGTGGCGGGTGGGCGCGGCGTGGCGTTCGTGCCCGAGTCCGCGAGGAGTCTGCACGTCGACGGAGTGACCCACCTGTCGCTGAGCTCGGTCTCGCGCGAGCCGGCGGAGCTGCACCTGCTGTGGAGCCGTGACTCCGACAACCCGGCACTGACGTCCGTGCTCGCGGCCCTGGCTGACGACGACTGACCCCGGCCCGTGGGGTGAGCGGCACGGCGCCCGCCCGTGGTGATACCCGGTACGCATCACTGCATCCAGCATTGCTCTTGGACGCGCATCGCACTGGCCTCGTACCGTGACCGGGCCCACCCGCGCAGGCAGGAGCCCGCATGACGACCACCCCCACCATCGCCTCGGTCCGCGCCGTCCCGGTCGCCGGTCACGACAGCATGCTGCTCAACCTCAGCGGCGCGCACGGCCCGTTCTTCACCCGCAACATCGCGATCGTCACCGACTCCGACGGCCGCACCGGTGTGGGAGAGGTGCCCGGTGGCGAGGCGATCACCCGCACCATCGAGGACGCCGAGGAGATTCTGCGCGGACGTCCCGTGGCAGAGCTCGGCAGCACCCTGCGTGAGGTCGCCGAGCGGTTCGCCGCACGCGACGCGGGCGGTCGCGGGCTGCAGACCTTCGACCAGCGCACGACGATCCACGCCGTCACCGCGCTCGAGTCGTGCCTGCTCGACCTGCTCGGCCAGCACCTCGGACTGCCGGTGGCCGAGCTGCTCGGCGAGGGCGTGCAGCGACGCAGCGTCCCGATGCTCGGCTACCTGTTCTACGTCGGCGACGCGGGGCGCACCGACCTCCCGTACCTCATCGAGGACGCGCCGCACGACGACTGGGAGCGTGCGCGCCGGCTGACGGCACTCGACCCGGAGGGGGTCGTGCGGCTGGCTCGGGCGGCCGCTGATCGCTACGGGTTCTCCGACTTCAAGCTCAAGGGCGGCGTGCTCGCCGCTTCGGAGGAGGCCGAGAGCGTGCGCGCGCTCAAGGACGCCTTCCCCGACGCCCGCATCACCCTCGACCCGAACGGCGGCTGGATGCTGGAGGACGCGGTCCGGCTCGGTCGCGAGCTGCGCGACGTGCTCGCGTACGCCGAGGACCCGTGCGGGGCCGAGGGCCGTTTCTCCGGCCGCGAGACCATGGCGGAGTTCCGTCGGGCCACGGGGCTGCCCACCGCCACGAACATGATCGCGACGGACTGGCGGGAGCTGGCGCACGCGGTCCGCGGGCAGGCCGTCGACATCCCGCTCGCCGACCCGCACTTCTGGACGATGCGGGGCTCGGTGCGCGTCGCCCAGCTGTGCTCGGACTTCGGGCTCACGTGGGGCTCGCACTCCAACAATCACTTCGACGTGTCGCTGGCCATGTTCACCCACGTCGGCGCCGCCGCACCGGGACCGATCACGGCACTCGACACGCACTGGATCTGGCAGGACGGTCAGGCCCTCACGACGGCGCCACCGCAGATCGTCGACGGCGCCGTCGCCCTTCCTGACGCGCCCGGGCTGGGCGTCAGGCTCGACGACGACGCGATCCAGGCCGCCCATGAGCTGTACCTGCGGCACGGTCTGGACGGTCGGGACGACGCCGTCGCGATGCAGTACCTCGTCCCGGGATGGACGTTCGACGCCAAGCGTCCCTGCCTCGTCCGGTGAGCCTCGAT
>JBQGDU010000338.1:0-4745 GCA_052039245.1 Aeromicrobium sp.
CTACTGGACCGGCGTGGTCGCTGCCCGCCGGCTCGGGCCACGACTCGCCTCCTTCGTCGGCCTGGCCGAGGTCGTCGCCGCCGTCCTCTACGCGTGGCTGTTGCTGGACCAGCTGCCCTCGACGGTCCAGCTGGTGGGCGGAGCGCTCATCGTCCTCGGCATCGCCGTCGCCAAGACCGGCGAGCGTGACATCGAGGCCGCCCAGGTCGAGCCGGCCCCCGCGCCGCGGACCTGAGGACCTACAACGACAGGACCCGGCCGGCGACGACGAGGAGCACCTCGTCGCACTCGGCGGCGAACCGCTGGTTGACGATCCCGAGCAGGTCGCGGAACACCCGGCCCGAACGATGCTCGGGCACCACCCCGAGCCCCACCTCGTTGGTGACCAGCACGACCGAACGCTCCGTACGGGCCAGCGCCCGGGTGGCCTCGTCGACGCGGGTGAGCAGCACGGGCTCCCAGTCCTCCCGGACCTGGTCCCATCCGTCCAGCTCGTCGATCTGGCTCGTGAGCCAGGTTCCGAGGCAGTCGATGAGGACCGCACCCTCACCGCTCTCGATCGCGTCGGTCAGGTCGGTGGTCTCCACGGTGCGCCAGTGCGTCGGACGCCGTTCCTGGTGACGAGCCACGCGTGAGGCCCACTCCGGGTCGGCGTCGGGATCGGCGGGAGGGCCCGGAGCGACGTAGGTGACCACGTCCTCGGCCACCACCAGCGACTCGGCGTGGAAGGACTTCCCCGAGCGCACACCACCCGTGACCAGCACCTTCATGAGCACCTCCGCGAACCGATGCCCGAGCCTACCGCCCCTGCGACCCCCTGGACCGAGCCGCGACGACGCGGTCGCGGAGGGCGTCGTCGGAGCGAGCGCGTCGAGCGGTCCCTCGTCTCACCCCGTGCTCAGCGCGAGACGGAACCCGGTGTGGCCCAGGGAGCTGTCCGCCGAGGCGGAGGTCCGAGCCGACGTCCGGTACCTGCGGCAGTACGACGCGTGGCACAGGTAGGAGCCGCCACGCAGCACGGGGTCGGGGGCGTCGTGGGCGAACGTCCCCGACGTCCACTCCCAGACGTTGCCCGTCATGTTGAACAGTCCGAACGCGTTGGGGGCGTGCATCGTCACGTCACACGTCCCCACCGGGGCGCTCGGACGGTCGGGGAACTCGCCGCGGAAGGTGTTCATCCGCGGGACGCCGTCGGGCTCGCGCACGTCGCCCCACGGGAAGGGCTGCTGATCGAGACCGCCGCGGGCGGCGAGCTCCCACTCGGCCTCCGTGGGCAGTCGAGCACCCACCCAGTCGGCGTAGGCGACGGCGTCGCGCTGCGAGACGTGCGTGACCGGGTGGTGGACCCGCTCCTCGACGCTCGAGCCCGGGCCCTCGGGCCGGAACCAGCAGGCACCGGTCACGCCACGCCACCACGGAGCGTCGGCGACCCTCGGGGCGGACCGCTCGACGTCGGCGGGGAGCAGGCCCTGGAACACGAACGAGACACCGTGCACCTCCGCGTCCGTGCGGTGGCCGGTCTCGGCGACGAACGCCGCGAACTGCGCGACGGTCACCGTGGTGGCGCCGACGGCGAACGGTGCCACGACCACCTCGCGCACCGGCCCCTCGCCGTCCTCGGGGTAGGCGAGCGGGTCGTCGGCTCCCATGCGGAAGGCGCCACCTGCGAGGCCGACCATCGTGAGGGAGTCGTCGGCCTGCTCGGCCAGCCGTCGCAGGACCTCGGCGGCGGGGCCGTCCCACGAGGTCGAGGACGGCTCAGGACCACGCCGCGCAGGGCCGCAGCAGGCACCCATGGCAGCATCACCTCCGGAGGACGACCACCGTGGAGAATCCGTGACCGCACCGAACATCGTAGTGATCCAGGCCGACCAGCTGGCCGCCCAGGCTCTCGGCGCCTACGGCGACGAGGCGGCCCTGACGCCGAACATCGACGCGCTCGCTCGCGAGGGCGCCGTCTTCGAGCGCGCCTACTGCACCACGCCCCTGTGCGCACCGTCCCGTGCCTCGATGATGACCGGGCGGATGCCGTCGGAGGTGGGCTGCTTCGACAACGGGCACGACTTCGCCGCGTCGACCCCCACGTTCGCCCACCGGCTGCGCAACGCCGGCTACCACACGGCCCTCGTGGGACGGATGCACTTCATCGGTCCGGACCAGTTCCACGGGTTCGAGCAGCGGCCGGTCTCCGACGTCTACCCTGCCGACCTCGACATGGTGCCGGACTGGCGACGACCGCTCCACCAGCGGCTGCAGTGGTACCACGACGCCGACGCCGTCGTCGACGCCGGAGTCTCGAAGGCGTCGGTGCAGCAGGACTTCGACGACGAGGTCCTCTTCCACACCCTGCGCCACCTGAACGATCGGGTGCGCGCCAACCAGGCGAGCACGACGCCCCGCCCCTTCCTGCTGGTGACCTCGTTCATCCATCCGCACGACCCCTACGAGCCGCCCCCGGAGCACTGGGACCGGTTCCGCGAGGTCGACATCCCCGACCCCGCCCATCCGCACACGCCGGACGCCGGACAGGACCCGCACACGCACCGGCTGAGGACGATGAGCGGGTTCGACGTCCGGGAACCCACGGTCGAGCAGGTGCGGCGGGCGCGGCGGGCCTACTACGCCGCGGTCAGCTACATCGACGACCACGTCGGACGGATCCGGCAACGCCTGGAGGACCTCGGGCTCGCCGACGACACGGTCATCGTGCTGACGAGCGACCACGGCGACATGCTGGGCGAGAAGGGCCTGTGGTTCAAGATGTCGCCGTACGAGCAGTCCACCCGCGTCCCACTCATCGTGTGGGGGCCGTCGCCGCTCGTGCCCACCGGACGGTTCGCCAACCCGGTCAGCCTGCTGGACCTCATGCCCACCCTCTGCGAGGTCGCGGCGGCCGACGCCGAGGGGGCCGCCGGCATCTCGTTGTTCGAGAGCGTGCGGCGCGAGCGCGCCGGCGTCGGCCCGGACGAGCGGGACGTCGTCATCGAGTACCTCGCCGAGGGGACGTACCGGCCGCAGGTCACGCTCGTACGCGGCCGACACAAGTACGTCGTGTGTCCGGGCGACCCGGAGCAGCTGTTCGACCTCCATGCCGACCCCGACGAGCTGACCAACCTGGCGGCCTCGCCGGAGCACGCCGACGTCGTCGCCGCACTGCGGGCGGCCGTGGAGGATCGCTACGACCTCGAGCGCCTGCAGACCGAGGTCCTCGCGAGCCAGGCCGAACGACGGGTGGTCGCCGCCGCCCTGCAGGTCGGTCGAACCCGCCACTGGGACCTGGAGCCCGAGGCCGAGCAGCGCTACGTGCGCGGGGACTTCTGGAACGCGCTCGCCTACGGCACGATCAGCGACGACTCCCGCTGACCGTTCCCGCGGGTCGGCGCAGGAGGTGGATGTCCATCACCCAGCCCGCCTCGCTCCGCACGGTCGCCCGGGCGGTCTCGATCTCTCGGCGGACCTCGCCGACGCGTCCGGCGACGAGTCGCTCGCTGGGCGTCCCGAGGTCGGCTCCCCACCAGATGTCCCAGTCGTCGAGGCCGTCGAGCTCCAGCGAACCGGACAGCAACACGAGGACGTTGTCGGCACCCAGCTAGACGGCCTCGGCCAGCCGGCGACCCGTCGTCACGACGATCGGCTGCCCCACCTCGTGCAGCACGATGCGGTGCCGTGCCGCGAGCAGCTGCAGCGCCGAGATGCCCGGCACGACGTCCCACTCGAACTCCAGCGCACCCCGCGCGAGCAGTCGCTCGACGATGCGGATCGTGGAGTCGTAGAACGCCGGATCGCCCCACACGAGGAAGACCACGTCGCCGCCACCGGCGCCCCAGTGGTCGGCGAGCACCTGCTCGTACGCCGCGGCGCGCGCCTCGTGCCAGTCGGTCACCACCGTCGAGTAGCCGGGCAACGTCGACGTCGCCTCCGCCGACCGGTCCCGTTCGGGGTCGGGCACCTCGACGACCCTGAGCGCCGGGGCGTGACGGGCCAGCAGGGAGCGACGCAGCGCGACCAGAGGGTCGTCGGCACGCTTGACGGCGACGAGCGCGACCTCGGCCTCCCGCATGGCACGGACCGCCTCGACCGTCACCTGGTCCGGGTGGCCCGCACCGATGCCCACCACACGCACCCGCCGCGACGTCGTGATCACGCCGTCGTCACCGGGCGGTGTCGGATCACTGCCGGTCCTCCAGGTCACCCTCGACATCGAGGTAGACCTGCTGCATCGCGGCGATGGTCTCCGGGTCCGGCTCCTCCCACAGGCCGCGGTCGGCCGCCTCGGAGAGCCGCTCGAGGATGCCGCGCAGCGCCCAGGGGTTGGACTGCTTCATGAACGCCTGGTTGTCCTCGTCCAGCACGTACTCCTGCGCGAGCTTCTCGTACATCCAGTCGTGCACCACCCCGGCCGTGGCGTCGAAGCCGAAGAGGTAGTCGACGGTGGCCGCCAGCTCGAACGCTCCCTTGTAGCCGTGGCGCTGCATCGCCCCGATCCACCGCGGGTTCACGACACGCGAGCGGAAGACCCGTGCGGTCTCCTCCCCCAGCGTCCGGGTGCGCACGGCGTCCGGCGTCGTCGAGTCGCCGACGTACGCCTTGGGCTCCTGCCCGGTCAGTGCGCGCACCGTGGCCACCATGCCGCCGTGGTACTGGAAGTAGTCGTCGGAGTCGGCGATGTCGTGCTCGCGGGTGTCGATGTTCTTGGCCGCCACCTGGATGCGCCGGTAGTTGGTGCGCATGTCCTCGGCGGCCGG
>JBQGDU010000339.1:0-11052 GCA_052039245.1 Aeromicrobium sp.
TCGCGCACCAGCACGAGCACGTGGCGCCCGTAGGCGTCGTCGCCGAGGTTGACCCGCTTCTCCGGGGCACCCCACGGCTGGTCGAAGGGACGGTCGTAGCAGGCGCGGTAGACGTCGTGGAACCGCGCGTACGACGCGTCGTCGGCGAGGTCGACCAGCTCGAGAGCGGACACCGTCCGAGCGTAGCGCCGACGCCAGGCCTCCTCGGGGACGAGAATCGTCGGATGAGGCCCCTTCGATACTCGATCAACGTCACCCTCGACGGCTGCTGTCATCACGAGACCGGGCTCCCACCGGATGCGGAGTCGATGCAGTACTGGACCGAGGAGATGACGCGGGCCGACGCCCTGCTCCTGGGCCGGGTGACCTACGCGATGATGGAGTCGGCGTGGCGTCGACCCGCCACCGGTGGGTGGCCGGACTGGATGCAGGAGTGGGAGGTCCCGTTCGCGGAGGGCATCGACCGCGCCGACAAGTACGTCGTCTCGAGCACTCTGGGCGAGGTCGACTGGAACGCCACCCTCGTCCGAGGCGACCTCGAACGGACCGTCCGGCGGCTCAAGCAGGAGCCTGGCGACGGACTCTGGGTGGGCGGTGTGACGCTGCCGCTGGCGTTGTCGGACCTGGGGCTGATCGACGAGTACGAATTCCTCGTGCACCCGGTCGTCGCCGGCCACGGGCCGACGCTGCTCGCCGGTCTGGGTGAGCGCGTCCGGCTCGAGCAGGTGGCTCGCCGCGAGTTCGGTTCCGGCGTCGTGGCTCTGCGCTTCCGGCCCACGGCACGGGAGTAGCCGCGTCCGGCTCGAGTCCCGCGGTACGCAGTCCCAGGGGCTCGCCTCGAATGCTGGACCAGCGAGGGTGGCGCGCGCTGCTCGTGAGCGCCGGCGGGACGTTCAGGCGCGGGCCAGCACGACGTAGGCGCTCGCGTAGTCACCGTCGTGGCTGAGGCTGACGTGCGTCTCCAGGCCCGCCAGGTGGCGGGCGACGTCGCCGTGGAGCCGCAGACGTGGGCGGTCCCAGGCGTCGCGGACGAGCTCGACGAGTCCGAGCGCCTCCTCCCCCATCACCGGGGGTGAGCCGAACAGCGACGTCGACCATGCCTTCACGAGCGCCTCCTTGGCCGCCCACCGGGCCGCGAGGGACTCCGGCCGTTCGGCCGCGTCGCGACGCTCGGCGGGCGTGAAGACCTGCGCGAACCGGGTGCCCGGTCTCTGCAGCTGCTCGGCGAAGGAGGGGACGTGCACGAGGTCGGTACCGACCCCGAGCACACGTCCCTCACCTGTCAGCGGCACGCGTACACGCCGTCCTCGCCGAGTCGAGCGCCACGGTCGAGCAGGACGGAGGCCTCGAGCGGTCGGACCCCGTCGCCGGCGCCGAGTCGGCGCCCGGACGGACGCTCGTAGGCCGGCGCACCGCCGGTCATCGTCCGCGCCAGACGCATCCGACCCTCGACGACCCGCTCGCGCGCCGCCACGCGGTACGCGTCGCGGTCCGCCGGGTCCAGCGCCTCGACGAACGCCTGCGGGTGAGCCATCGCGATGATGCCGGCGACGTGTCCGAAGCCCAGGCTCGTGACCAGACCGGCCTTGAGGCCCGGCGTGGCCAGCGGCTCGCGCAGCCACACCAGGTGCTCGTGCTCGGCCAGGACGTCGTCGACGCAGTCCAGGCTGCGGTTCGGCGGCACGACGCCCGTCGCGAGCACCTGGCTCAGCCCGATCAGCTGGAAGGCCGCAGCCCCACCCTTGGCGTGACCGGTGAGCGTCTTCTGCGAGACCACGAACAACGGGTTGCCGTCGCTGCGGCCCAGCGCCGCCGCGAGCCGCTCGTGCAGCTCGGACTCGTTGGGGTCGTTGGCGTCCGTCGACGTGTCGTGCTTGCTGACGACGCCGATGTCGTCGGCGGTGAGGCCGAGCGAGCGCAGCGACCTCGCCAGCATCGAGTCCTGCCCACCGATGCCGGCGGCCAGCGCGCCGATACCGGGCGCGGGGATCGAGGTGTGGACGCCGTCCGCGTACGAGGCGGCGAACGCCACGACACCGAGGACCGGCAGCCCCATGCGGGCCGCGACGTCACCGCGGGCCAGCAGCAACGTGCCGCCACCCTGCGACTCCACGAACCCGCCCCGACGCCGGTCGTTGGCGCGGCTCACTCGACGCTCGTCGATGCCCTTGGCGACCATCGCCCCCGTGTCCGCGGTGGCGGACATGTCGGCGAAGCCGATGATGCCCTCCGTGGACAGGTCGTCGAAGCCACCGGCGACGACGAACTCCGCCTTGCCGACCTTGATCTTGTCGACGCCCTCCTCGACGGACACGGCCGTCGTGGCACACGCGGCGACCGGGTGGATCATCGCGCCGTAGCTGCCGACGTAGGACTGCACGACGTGCGCCGCGATGACGTTGGGCAACGCCTCCTGCAGGATGTCGTTGGGGTTGCTCTCCCCCAGCAGCGTGTTGATGTACAGCGCGTGCATGGAGCTCATGCCACCCATGCCGGTGCCCTGCGTGTTGGCGACGAATGCCGGGTGGACCCAGCGCATCAGCTCTGCCGGCGTGAACCCGCTGGACAGGAACGCATCGACGGTGGCGACGAGGTTCCAGACCGCCACCCGGTCGACCGACTCGAGCATCTCGGCCGGGACGCCCCACACCGACGGGTCGAAGCCCGTGGGGATCTGCCCGCCGACGGTGCGGCTGAGGCTCATCCGTCGCGGCACGCGGATCTCGGTGCCGGCCTTGCGAGTGACGCTCCACTCGCCGTCCTTCTCGACGGCGGTCGTCCGCTCCGGATCGGCGTCGACCATGGCCTGCGCCTCGGACTCGCTGCCGACGGAGAACGTGAGGTCCTCGTCGAGGAACACCGATGTCAGCAGCGGCGCTGAGTTGTCGACCATCGAGCCGTCGTCGCCGTAGCGCCGGATGCCGCAGCGCTCCACGACGGTGTCGTGGTAGCGCGCGTGGATGTCCGCCTCGTCGACGGTCTCGTCGCTCTCGACGTCGTACCAGTTCTGGTTGACGTCGTCCCACGCGACGAGCCCGGTGTTCCACGCGAGCTCGAGGACGCCAGCGGCACTGAGCTCCTCGTGGACCTCCATCTCGAACCGGGTGCGTGCGGACCCGTACGGGCCGAGCTCGCCGGCGCCCACGACCACCACCAGGTCCTCCGGACGCGCCGTGACCTCACCCCATGCGGGCACGACGGTGTCGGGGAGCTGGGCCGGGGACGGCGCGAGGGCGGCGATGCCCTCGACGTCGGCGGGCGCAGGAGCCTGCGGAGCCTCGAGGTCGGCGGCGAGGGCATTGAGGTCGAGGTCTGCCCCCGCGTGGCCTCCGGTGAGGTCGACCGTGAGCGGCTCGTTCGTCGCCTGCTCGCGAGCACCGGGCCCGCAGAGACCGAGCAGCTCCGACGCCATGGCGTCCGTCGTCCAGGTGCGGATGCCCGCCGCCTCGACGGCGTCCACGAGCGGGTCGTTGGCGCCCATGAGGCCGGTCCCCTTGACCCAGCCGATGATGGCGTGGGCGAGGGTGACCCGCTCGCCCCATGTGCGCTCGGCCGACCACTTGGCGACGATCGCGTCGAGCGCGGCCTTCGCCTCGCCGTAGGCACCGTCGCCACCGAACATGCCGCGGTTCGGCGAACCGGGCAGCACGACGTGCATCCGCGCGGCGAGGTCGTGGTCGCGGCCCTGCGCGGCCAACCGGCCGATGAGCCGCTCGACCGACCAGAGCAGGATGCGCGTGTCCACCTCGGCGCGGCTGCCCGCGTCGGTGAGGTCACCCATGACGCGGCCCGCGGCGAACGGCAGCAGCAGCGTCGGCGTGAGAGCCGGCTTGCTGACGTGCTTCGTGCTTCCGACGGTGCGCGACTGCTCGCTGGTGATCCACTCGGCCAGGGCATCGACGTCGGTGTACGACGCCATGTTGGCCGGGACGACCCACAGACGCGCACCGGGGCGGGCGTGCGAGCGGTACAGCTCGCGGTAGAACCGCAGGCGTGCGGTGTCCAGGCGGGACGTCGTGGCGACGACGGTGGCGCCACCGGACAACAGCCCCGCGACGACCGACGCGGCGATCGAGCCCTGGCTCGCGCCCGTCACGACCGCGACCTCGTCCGACCAGACCCCGGGGGTCTCGTCGGTCGCCGCCTCGGCGATCTGCTGCAGCGTGCCGGCGACGGACCCGTCGGAGCGGGCGGACCACCAGCGAGCCTGCTCCGCCACCACCGCACCGCTCCCGGTGAAGGTCGCGGTGCTCGGGACGGCGTCCGCCTGTCCCAGGGCGATCCGTGCCAGGTCCTCGCGGGCAGTGGCCCAGCGGTCGTCGACCAGCAGCGCTCGACGCTCGTCGAACGCCGGTGCGACGAGGTCGGCCCAGTCGGGGCCGAGCTCGGCCTCGACGCGCTCCAGCACGAGGGCGTCCCTCTCGTCGAGGGAGTCCGTGGTCTCGGACGCGACGCCGTGTCCCAGCTGCTGCAACAGGTGACGCGCCGTGCTGGCGAGCACCCCGTCGGGACCGGTGATCTCACCGGTGATCTCCGCGAGCGCGGCCGCGTCGACGGTGGCGTCGGAGCCACCGGCCGCCGGCAGGTCCACACTCACGCCGTGGCGCGAGGCAACGCCCTGCACGGCGGCGTCGATGGCCGCGTCGACCTCCGCACCCGACCCGGGCGCGCCGATCGTGGCCAGGTCCCCCCCACGCACACTGGCACCGTCCCGCGTGGAGAGCGCCAGCTCTGCGACGACGTGGCTCGCCCACCCGGGGCCGAGCTGCCAGACGTCGGTGACGCGCTCGGCGACGGACGACTGCTTGCGTCCCGTGGGGCCGAGCAGCTTCTTGAAGTGGTCGGCGAACGTCGCGGACAGCACTGGTCCGAACGGCTTGTAGCCACGGGCCAGACCGGTCACCTGCGTGGCGAGCGTCGGGACGTCGGCGTCGGCCGCGCCGTCGATGGCGCCGAGGTTCAGCTCTCCGCCGAGGTCGACGAGCAGCTGGTTGCGGCGCGACGACGCACCGTCGCACAGCGACTCGATGGAGTCGGCGGCGCCGATCTGGTCGAGACGCAGCTTG
Source organism: Aeromicrobium sp. (assembly GCA_052039245.1). GTDB lineage: Bacteria > Actinomycetota > Actinomycetes > Propionibacteriales > Nocardioidaceae > Aeromicrobium. The sequence continues at coordinate 5,067 of JBQGDU010000339.1, forward strand.
GTCCACCAGGCGATGAGCACCTTGGTGCCGTCGGCGGCATCGAAGGAGAGGTCGGCCGGCCGGGGACCACCGGAGGCAGCGGGGGCGGGCGCCGGAGCAGCGGTCGGGGCGCTCTCGGCCGCGGCTGCGGTCGGTGCCTGGGTCTCCTCCTCCTCGACGGGCGCGGGGTCCTCGTCGGTGGCGAAGACCGCGGCAGCGTCGCGCTCGATGTTGAGCACCTCGACACCATCACCGTCGAGCGGCAGCGTGCGCTGCACGACCGGCAGCTTGAGGGTGGACGAGGCGAGGTTCGCGACGGTGGGGGCCTGACCGACGCCGATCTCGACGAACCGCTCCACCCCGAGACCGCCCGCGGACTCGGCTGCGAACATGAGGTCCTGCGTCTCGATCCAGCGGACCGGGCTGGCGAACTGCCAGGCCAGCAGCTCCACCAGGAGCGTGCGGCACAGGGCGCTCGGTCGCGCCGCCCACACGTCGAACTCCGCCAGCACCGCGTCGAGGGGGGACTCCCCGACGAGCTCGCTGATCTCCGCCACGAAGGAGCGGTCCAGCGTGAACGGGCGGGGCACGAGGTTGGGGACGTAACGCCCCTCGAGGATCGCCGGGTCGATCTCGGCCGGCAACAGCTCCTCCAGGCGCGCACGGAAGTCCGGCACGCCACCGTGCAGCACCTCGGAGTGGAACGGCACGTCGATGCCGGGCACCAGGATGAAGGCGGCCTTGCCGCCGAAGCGTGCACGACGCTCGGCGATGTCGGCCTCGAGGGCCTCCAGCCCACGCACCGTCCCGGCGATCGCGTACTGCGACCCGCGCAGGTTGTAGTTGACGATCTGCAGGAACTCGCCGGTGCGTTCCGCGACACCCTCGACGTACCCCTTGACCTCGTCGTCGGCGAGGTTGATCTGCGACGGCCGGATGGCCGCGAGCCGGTAGTCGCTGCGCCCCTCGGCGTCACGCGGCACGAGCGTGTGCATGACGGAGCCGCGCTGGAAGACCACCTCCACGACGGCCTCCAGCGGGATGACGCCGGAGACGGCCGCGAGCGCGTTGTACTCACCCACCGAGTGACCGGCGAGCACGGAGCCCTCCACGAATGCGCCGGACTCCCGCAGCTCGGCCATCTGGGCAGCGCCGAGGACGGCCATCGCGACCTGCGTGAACTGCGTCAGGAACAGGACGCCGTCGGGGTGCTTGTGGGTGGTGCCGTGAGCGACCAGCACCGTCGGGTTGTCACGCACCACGGTGAGGATGGAGAAGCCCAGCGCACTGCGGGTGTGCGCGTCGGCGCGGTCCCACACCTCACGGGCAGCCTTGGAGCGCTGGTAGCCGGCCATGCCCATCCCGGCGTGCTGGATGCCCTGGCCGGGGAAGGCGTAGGCGGTCCGCGGGGCAGCGAGCCGCGCGGTGGCGGACATGACGAGCTCACCGTCTGCACGGCAGGAGACGTCGACGATCTCGTCGCCGTTCTCCAGAGCCACGCGCGCAGCGCTGATCTCGACCTCGGCACCGGGCTGCAGCGGGCTGAGCCAGCGGGCGGTCCACCCCTTGAGGGGTCGACCGGCCTGCGACACGAGGACGTGCTGGGCCGCACCGGAGAGCCACATGCCGTGGGCGATGGGTCCCTCGAGTCCGGCGAGGCGGGCGGCCGCGACGCTCGTGTGGATCGGGTTGTGGTCGCCGGAGACCGCGGCGAACGCGTGCAGGTCCTCCGGAGCGACGAGGGTGGCGGTGGCGCGGGTCCGCCGCGGCGTGTCCCGCGGGTCCTCGAGAGTGCCGCCGGCACGGGCCGGATCGGTCACCGCAGCGGTGCCCGGACGACCACGGACGCAGAAGCGCTCGGTGAGCGTCAGGACGTCGCGCCCGTTCTCGGCGAACACGACGTCGACCGTCACCACCCGGCCGAGCTCGGTGGAGTCGACGGCGGAGACGTTGGCGCTCACGGACAGCGTCGTGGCCTCGTGCGGGAGTCGCTCCGTGCGGGCGACGTGGTCCAGGTGGACGAGGTCGAGCATGCCCTCCACGACGGCGTCACCATCGGCAGTGCGAGCATCGGCGATCGCCGCGAAGACGGCCGGCCAGGCGAGCCCGACCAGGACGTCGGGGACGACGCGAGTGCCCTCGCCTGCCGTGACCGCGACGTGGTCGGCCACGAGGTCAGGCGTCCACGGGACGTCGAGCGTCGCGGTACCGGCCTCGACGGTGGGCAACGAGCCACCGGCGGCGGTCGTCAGCAGGGCGAGCATGGCCGACTCGGCGGCGTCAGCCTCGACGACCGGCACACCACCGTCGACGACGGACTGGCCGGCGACGATCGGCAGGGTCAGCGAGCGGCCACCGGTGAGCGGCACGACGAGCTCGGCGCGCTCGGCGTCGACGGCGCTCAGCGTGGCGCCCGTGGCGGGGTGCTCGGCGCGGTGCGCGTCGACGAGCACCCAGTCACCACCGAGCCGGTGGACGGGGTTGCGGACGGTGCGTCCGGCCCACACGGCGTCGGGCGAGGCGAGCACGAGCGAGACGGGAACGGCCACGCCGTCCGTGCGACGGCGGCCCGGGACCGAGAGGGGCGCTGCTCCGGCTGCGAGCACGGAGTCGACGGCGGCGTCCTCGAAGCGCTGCAGGAGCTCTGCCACCGGCTCGTCGGCACGGGTGATGCCGGCGACGGAGACCGTGCCGGGGATGACGCAGACCTCCTCGGCGCCGTAGCGGGCGTCGTGCGCCTGCCACAGGGAGTCCGAGCGCCACCAGCGGCGCACGCCGGCGTCGACGACGGGCACGAAGTTGACCGGCTTGCCCGGACGACGGCACACCTGGACGAAGAAGGGGACGTCGGCCGGGTGCAGGACGACGTCGTCGGCGTGCGGATGGGCCTCACGCAGGGTCGCGAGTGCAGTCTCGGCGTCCTCCACCGAGGTCACGTCGGCGAACAGCGTCTCGACGGTGCCGTGGTCGGCCTCGACCAGGCGCGCCTCGGCGCGCTGGATCATCTCGTGGAAGCGGTCGCGCAGTGTGACGTCGAGCCAGGCTCTGCCCGACTGCCGCCCACGGCCCGGCACCCCCGCCGAGCCGACGGCGTGGTCGGCGTCGTGACCGGTGATGCTCTCGTGGGCGTACGCGAGCGCGACGTACCGCTGGAGCCACTGCGTGTACGTCATCTCGGTGACGTCGCCGAAGTACGGCTTGGCGGTGCGGTCGAGCGCCTCGACGATCTCCTCACGACGCTCGGCCACCGCGTCGGCGTCACCGGCCACCTCATCGAGCAGGCGTCCGACCCGCGAGGCGGCGTTGTCGATCTCGTGGATGTCCGCGCCGAGCTGGCTTCGCCCGGAGGCCATGCCGCCTTCGGCGGTGCCGGCGCCGACCCAGTCGGGCGTGCCCGGCGTGTCGACGAGGAGCTGCTTGACCTGGGGGGACGTCGTGGCCTCGAGCGTCGCCATCGCGGCGGTGCCGACGAGGACGCCGTCGAGCGGCATGACCGGGTGGCCCTGGGCACGGGCCCACTCGCCGGTCAGGTAGGCGGCCGCGACCTCCGGGGTACCGACGCCACCACCGACGCACACGACGACGTTGTCACGGGCGCGCAGGTCGGCGTAGGTGCGGATGAGGAGCTCGTCGAGGTCTTCCCACGAGTGGTGCCCACCGGCCTTGCCGCCCTCGATCTGCACGATCACCGGGTGCGGGGCGACCTCGTCGGCGATCGCGAGGACCTGCTTGATCTGCTTGACGGTGCCCGGCTTGAAGACGGTGTACTCGATGCCGGCGTCGCGCAGCTCCTGCACGAGCGCGACGGCCTCGTCCTTCTCGGGGACGCCGGCGGTGACGATGACGGAGTCGATCGCCGCACCGGTGGCGCGAGCCTTCTGCACGAGTCGCTGACCGCCGACCTGCAGCTTCCACAGGTACGGGTCGAGGAAGAGGGAGTTGAACGAGTAGGTGCGGCCCGGCTCCAGGAGCGTGTCCAGCTCCGCGACGCGGTCGGTGAAGATCTGCTCGCTCACCTGGCCACCGCCGGCCAGCTCGGCCCAGAAACCGGCGTTGGCCGCGGCCGCGACGATCTGCGCGTCCACGGTGGTGGGCGTCATGCCGGCGAGCAGGACCGGCGAGCGTCCGGTGAGGCGCGTGAAGCGCGTCTCGGCCCGCACCGTCCCGTCGGGCAGCGACACGACGGTGGGCGCGAACGACGACCACGGGGTCGCGCGGCGTGGAGCGGCCCCGGGGGTGGTGAGCTCGCGGTGACCGCGACGCGTGGCGACGGCGAGGACGCCGGCGCCCCGTACCCGGGCCTCCGGCGAGCTCAGCCGAGCGGCGAGATCGCCGGGACCGAGGTCGAGCAGCCACTCGGCACCGGCGTCGAGGACGGTCTCCAAGGACGCCACCCAGTCGACCGGGTCGACGATGGAGCGCATCGTCAGGTCGCGGGCGCGCTCGGCGTCGAGCCCGGCGGCCGCGGCCCACTCGGCGGCGAGGTCGGCGGCGTCGGCGAGCTCGGGGTGGTGGAAGGCCAGGCCGGAGCCGACCGGCTCGATGACGGGCGCGAACGGGGAGCCGCCGGTCGTCTTGCGCTCGCGCTCGGCCTTCTCCGCCTCGGCACGCTCCTGCAGCAGCGCGACGGCGCGGGCGAGTCCCGCCTCGGGGCCGGACAGCACCACGGACCGCCGTCCGTTGCGCAGGTGGGTGACGACCCGCGTCGACGCGGGCAGGTCGCCGAGTGCGTCGGCGACGCGCTCGGGCCGCTCGCCGGAGACGCTGACCATCGTCTCCCCCAGCAGGCCGCGACGACGCCCGACCACCTGGGCGGCCGCACCGATGAGCCGCGCGTAGGCGTAGAGCTCGGCGGGGTCGATGCCCTCCAGGGCGACGGCACCCAGCACGCCCTGGGAGTGTCCCGCCACGGCGACGGGACGGTGAGCCGCAGGATCGAGGCCCTGCTGACGCAGGGCGCTCAGCCCCGCCAGCTGGGTGAGCAGGATGCCGGGCACGGAGGCCGCGGGGGATGCCAGCGCCTCATCGGACGGCAGCTGCGGAGCGTCGTCGTCCTCAGCGGACTCCCCCACGGCGAGCACGTCGACCCACGCGAGGGGGGTGACGTCCACGCCCGAACGGAGCAGCTGCGAGGCCACGGGGCCCAGCAGCGCGTCGGCACGCTGCACGAGCTGCTCGAGCTCGGCCTCGAGGGCGAAGTCGCGCACGAGGTCGGCAAGCCCGGCGAGCCACGGCTCGCCCTGCCCCCCGAGCACGAGGGCGTACGGGGCGCCCTCCTGCAGTCGGTCGACGAGCGCGGCGCGGCGATCGGTCGAGATGGCGGTGCGGGCGGTGGTGTCGAACGTGGTCACGCGATGTACCCCTCGGGTGCGACAAGGTGCGGTCACCGACCATCGTCCCAAAACGTGAGGGGTTCCTCAACTTTAATCCGAGGGTTTCCTCACGTTTTACGTCACACGGCGGTGTCACGCGGCGGCCGCACGGCGGTGTCGTGAGGTGATGGTCTCGATACGCCGCTGCGAGCTCCTTCGTCGCCGCACCGGCTACTCGACCAGCGAGGGTCCGGGCAGACCGGTACAGCCCGTCGAGCATCGGCCGGCCCGTGCACCGATCGACCCAGCAGCGCACCGTCAGCCACCCGCCCGTCCACCGACGACCCACCCCATCGGTCGAGTAGCGACAGAGCGCTGGGGCACCTTCCGCGAGGAACGAGCGGGGCGGGACGAGCACCGCTCGTTCCTCCAGACCAGACCCCGAGCGACTCCGAAGGCTCAGACGCCGCCGGTGAGCAGCAGACCTCCGTCCGCCACGACCGTCTGGCCCGTGAGCCAGCCGGCGTCGTCGGAGAGCAGGAAGGCGACGAGCCCACCGATGTCCTCGGGCACCCCCAGCCGCTTGAGCGGGTACGGGGCCGCCACCTCGTCCTCGCGCCCCTCGTACAGCGCCTTGGCGAACTTCGTCTTGACGACGGCCGGAGCCACGCCGTTGACCCGGATGTCCGGTCCCA
>JBQGDU010000340.1:0-1923 GCA_052039245.1 Aeromicrobium sp.
GCCGAGACCAACGCGCAGCAGGTCAGCCGCATCCGCACGATCCTCGAAGCGCTGGGCCTGGAAGTCGCGACGCCCGACGAGGCTCGTCAGATGCTGGGCCTCAAGGGTCGGGACAAGGTCGGATTCTGAGGATGATCACCACCGGCTCCGCGCGCACGACGGCGACCACCGACGCGCGCGGAGCCGGCGTGCTGATCGCACCGGACTCGCTCAAGAGCACCGTCGCGGGCGACTGCACGGTGCGACGTCGAACCGGCCGGTCCACTCGCCCTCGACCGAGAAGTGATGCACCGACCGCTCTCCGTACCTGTTGGAGCGGCTAGGCTTCGCGGTGGGCATGACCGTGATCTCAGATCGAAACTGCAGGTTCAACGAGATCGCAGCACGAGCGGTGACATCGTTTGCGCTGGTCAGGGCCGCCCCGCCCCCGTAGCTCAGGGGATAGAGCAACGGTTTCCTAAACCGCAGGTCGCAGGTTCGAATCCTGCCGGGGGCACCACTGGAATCGCTGGGGTATCGGCGAATCCCACCTACACCGCTCAGGTGGTCTACCGCCTCAAGACCACTCTGAGCAACCTAGTGTCGATGGGGCGTTGACCTGCGTCCTCCTCCGCCTACGCGGTCGCAAGACCACGTTGAGACCACACCACCGCTCGATCCGGCGGCTGCCGCTCGTGCGCCACGTGCTCAGCCGACCAGAACGACAGAAACCGGGCTAGAACCGTGGAGCAGAGTGCCCTCGGCGCTGGGCCGACTGTGCGTTCTTCATCGGCACACGGGCCGATACGGCTACGGTGCTCCAGTGGTCGAATAGGAGAGCGTGAGCTGCATGAGCCAGGAACTGATCGATGCCTTCTCGGGGCTCATCGTCGCTGTCGGAACCGTGCTCTCGGTAGCAGCAGCCCTCGCGCGCTTCCGAGCTGTGGACCGCGCCGCAACGCGACTCGGCCTGTACGTAGAAGTGCTTGGGAAGTTGGAGCCGGGTACGCCAGCACACGGGAAGATGACGGCGATCGTCTCCGAGCAAGTGGACGAACTCCATCGAACCCGTAGATCGGGCCGTGACTGGAGTACTGCAGCGATCGCTGCGCTCGCAGTCCTCGGTTGCCTCTGGGCCACTGGGTTTCTTGTTGGCCGCGATGGCTGGTGGTGGACGTTCTTGGCGGGCTTTCCTCTCTTTCTTGCGGTGGTCTGTGTCTACGGCATCTACGACTCACTCAGGCTGCAGCCGCGCGATGACGGCTCTGAACAAGAGTCGACCGGGCCAGCCGCGTAGGCCAGCCCGGTCGTTGGACGTTTGCGAACTGTCAGGCGGCGTCCTCGCCGACGATGGACAGGACGACCTTGGTCTCGCCGAGGGTGTAACGGTCTGCGCAGTCGCCCTTCTCGATCTGTTGGGCGATGAGCAGGTTCGTGATCGTGCGACGGATCCGGGTCCTGGGCGCGGCGGATCGTCAGTCGAGGTCGCCTAGTGCCGTCTCGACGGCCCGCCAGAAGGTGGGGTAGGCGAAGACACTGTTGCGCAGCGTGGCGACCGGGACCACGGCGCGGACCGCGACGCCCAAGCCGGAGACCGACTCGCCCCCGGCCGGGCCGGCGAACGTCGCCCCGACGAGGACGCCACGCTCAGCGTCGACGACGACCTTGACGAAACCCTCGTTGCCCGGTCCGTGCAACCAGCCGCGTGTGCTCTCCGGCAGCGAAGCCAGTCCGGTGCGCACGTCGAGACCCTGGTCGCGCGCCTGCTTCTCGGTGAGTCCGACCGCGCCGATCTCCGGCTCGGTGAAGGTCGTCCGCGGGAAGCTGCCGTCGTAGGGCGGGAGGTCCTCACCGAGGATGGCGCGCGCCGCCCGGTCGGACTGGTACATCGAGACGTGGGTGAAGGCGCCGCGCCCGACCACGTCGCCGATGGCCCACAGCCAC
>JBQGDU010000341.1:0-2706 GCA_052039245.1 Aeromicrobium sp.
CGCGCGCACGGCTCAGGCTGGCGAGCAGGGCGCCCTCCCCGACGACCTCCATGTCCTCGGGTGCGGCGTCGGCGTCGAGGAGGTCGTCCTCCACACCGACGACGCGCCGACCCGACGAGCGGATGACCCGGCGGCGCACGACGTCACGGGGTTCGGCGGCGGTGGCCTGGTAGAACAGCGACGCCGCGGGGGCGCGCCAGTCGACGAGCAGGATCTCGCGTTCGGCGTCGCGCACGCCGATCCGGCCGATGTAGCGTGCGTCGCCGTCGGTGAGGTCGAGCCGGCCGAAGACGAGCCCGTCGTGTGCGGCGTTCAGCGCGGAGAGTCGACGCTGTGCCTGGTAGACCATCGCGTCGCGCTCGACGAGACCGCCCTCGTTGCCGACGTGACCCCGCGCATAGCCCTCCTTGACGAGGGCCGTGGCCACCTTGGTGGACTCCTCGAGACGCTCGTGGACGACGTCGACGTACGCCTGCTCGGCAGCGATGGCGCGCTGCGCGGCGGTGCTGTCGCTCACGAATCTTCCTTCTGTCCCGGGCTCGAACGAGGAACGATCCAGTCTACGCGGCGGCTCCGGCAGTGTGGTGCGCGGACCAGGTCGGCGAGGGCTCGAGAGGGGACGAAGGATGAGACATCCGGCCCGATGCATCATCCTTCGTGAGCGCCGGGACCTGTCAACCCTTGCGGCGCTGCAGGAACGCCAGCATGGCCTCGCGGGCCTCGTCGCTGCCGAACAGCTCGGCGGACTGGGTGGCCACCTGGTCGCCGAGGGCGTCGATGCGTGCGACCAGGTCGTGGTTGAGCAGCCGCTTGGTCTCGCGCAGGCCCTGCGGGTAGCCCTTCGCGAGGTCACTGACGACACCGCTCACCGCGTCGGCGAGCTGCTCGTCGGGAACAACACGGGTCACGAGTCCCACGCGCTGGGCCTCGGTGGCGTCGAAGGTCCGCCCGGTCAGGAAGAGCTCGGCGGCGGCGCGGTCGGTGAAGCGCTCCAGCAGCGTCAGCGAGATGACCGCTGGCGCGAGCGCGAGGCGGACCTCGGTGAGCGCGAACGTGACCGACTCGGCGGCCACGACGACGTCGGCGGCACCGACGATGCCGAGCCCTCCGGCGCGCACCGGACCGGCCAGCTCCACGACGACAGGTGTCCCCGCCGTGGCGATCTGGCGCTGCAACGCGACGATCGCCCGCGCTCCGTCGGCCATCCCGCCCGCGGACGCCTCCGACAGGTCGGCTCCGGAGCAGAAGACCCGATGCGCCGACCGGACGACGATCACCCGGACGGCCGGGTCGGCGTCGGCCCGCTCGAGCCGATCGGCGAGCTCGGTGACGAGCTGGCGACTGAGCGCGTTGCGGTTGTGCTCGGCGTCGAGCGTGATGGTCGCGACGGCGTCGGCGGTGGTCTCGAGGTGGACGAGCTCGCTCATGGGTGCTCCTCGGGGGCGGTCACAAGATTCCCATGAACTCATGGGAATCCTGGGTCGGGTCAGCGGGACTCGGTCAGTAGGACTTGGGCAGGCCGAGGGAGAACTGCGCCACGAAGTTCAGCGCCATCTCCTTGGACACGGGCGCGATGTTGGACAGCCGGGACGAGGCCACCGCCTGGACGAGTCCGTACTCGTTGGCGAGGCCGTTGCCGCCGTGGGTCTGGATGGCCTGGTCGACGGACGTGGCCGCCGCCTCGCCGGCCGCCACCTTGGCCATGTTGGCCGCCTCGCCGGCACCCATCAGGTCGCCCGCGGTGTAGAGCGCGGCGGCCTTCTGGGTGAGCAGGCGCGCCATCTCGACGTCGATGTGCAGGCGGGCGAGCGGGTGGCTGATGGCCTGGTGGGCGCCGATCGGCTTGCCCCAGACCTCGCGCTCCTTCGCGTAGGCGACGGCCTTGCGGATGGCCCACCGGGCCGTGCCCGTGGCCATCGACGCGGCCATGATGCGCTCGGGGTTGAGACCCGCGAACAGCTGCTCCAGGCCGGCGTCCTCGCTGCCGACCAGGGCGTCGGCGGGCAGGCGGACGTCGTCGAAGAAGAGCGTGAACTGCTTCTCCGGACTCACGACGCCCATGTCGATCTGCTGCGCGGTGAAGCCGTCGGCGTCGGTGGGCACCATGAACAGGCAGGGCTTGAGCTTGCCCGTCCGCGCGTCGGAGGTCCGGGCGATGACGAGCACGTGGCTCGCCTCGTCGACCCCGGAGATGTACGTCTTGGTGCCGTTGAGGACCCAGCCGCCGTCCTCGGCCTTCTCGGCGTTCGTGACGATGTTGTGGGAGTTGGAGCCGGCGTCCGGCTCGGTGATGGAGAACGCGTACGTCGCGCTGCCGTCGGCGAGTCCGGGCAGCCAGCGCTGCTTCTGCTCCTGGGTGCCGTACTGCGCGATCGTGGTGCCGACGATCGCCGGGCTCACCACCATGAGCAGCAGAGGACATCCGGCGGTGGCGAGCTCCTCGCACACCGCGGCGAGGTCGCCGATGTCGCCGCCGCCCCCGCCGAACTCCTCCGGGATGGAGACGCCGAGGTAGCCGAGCTTGCCCGCTTCTTGCCACAGCTCGGTGGTCTTGCGGTCCTGCCGGGCGGCGTCGTAGAAGTAGCGCTCGCCGTACTTCGCGCCGAGCGCGGCGACGGCCTTGCGCAGCTCGCGGCGCTCCTCGGACTCGGTGAAGCTGCTCATCCCAGATCCTCCATCGTGGTCTGCTCGTGGACGGCCACCCGG
>JBQGDU010000342.1:0-4772 GCA_052039245.1 Aeromicrobium sp.
ACGTCGCGGACCACAGCGCGTCCGGTGTTCTGGCCGCGAAGTCGCGGGTCCAGTCGTTCATGAACCCGGCGACGCCCGGGCGGTGCGCGTACGACAAGGCGGAGAACTTCCGCACGCCCATCGAGCGCAGGTGCGAGACCCGCTCGTCGTCGGTGCCGCGGTACGTGATCGGCCACGGCCGTCCGAGCTTGGGCCCGGCAGCGTCGAAGTACGCCCACACCTTGGCCAGCACCCTCGGGTGCATGAAGTGCACGTGGACGTCGAACAGGCCCGGCAGACCGAGCCCGCTCCAGACGTCGGGCAGGTCGTCGTCGGTCAGCGCCGGCGCGTCCTCCGCCTCCGGCTCGGTCCCCCTGCTCGGCTCTGCCTCATCCACGTCCGGGACGCCTCAGCGGATGCCCTTGAGACGACGCCCGATCTCGCGCTGCGCGTCCGCCTTGGCCTGCCGCTCGGCGATGGCGTGGCGCTTGTCGTACTGCTTCTTGCCCCGCGCGAGCGCGATCTCGACCTTGGCGCGGCCGTCGGAGAAGTACAGGCTCAGCGGCACGATGGTGAGCCCCTTGGCCTGGGTCCGCTGCTCGATCTTGTCGATCTCGTGACGGTTCAGCAGCATCTTGCGCTTGCGACGCGTCGTGTGGTTGGTCCACGTGCCCTGCGCGTACTCCGGGATGTGGACGTTGTGCAGCCACGCCTCCCCCGCGTCGATGTCCCCGAAGCCGTCGACGAGCGATGCGCGACCGGCCCGCAGCGACTTCACCTCGGTCCCGGTGAGAACCAGTCCGGCCTCGTAGGTGTCCTCGATGTGGTAGTCGTGACGCGCCTTCTTGTTCTGCGCAATGATCTTGCGCCCCGTCTCCTTGGGCATGCTGCCAGTCTGACAGATCCGTCAGGGCACGAGCCGCTGCACGATGCCGGACTCGTCGCGGTCGTGCCGCACGTGCGCCAGCGCTCCGTTGACGAGCGCGAGGTGGGGCGGAACGTGCCCGCAGTCGACGTCGGCCAGCACCGGGACGCCGAGGTCCCCGACGGCGTGGCGGGCCGCGTCCTGGTGGGTGAAGTCGTGGCGTTCCGGACCGCGGGGCCGGCCGATCCGGATGGCGGTCGCGTGCCGGAACCAGCCGGCGTTGCGCAGGCCCACGAGTCGGCGGGTGACGTCCCCGACGTCGGACCCGGCAGACTCGAGGTAGACGACGAGACCCTCCGGGGCGTGCGTGCTCGCGAACTCCTCGACGTCACCGAACGGCGTGCCCGCCAGGTGCGAGACCGTCTCCAGGCACCCGCCCACGAGCCGCCCGACGACGTCCACCGGGGCCGTCGGCTTGTCGTCGACCCTCGTCCAGCCGCCGGGTGCATCCAGCGTGTAGGTGTCGACTGCGGGATCGTCCTGCCAGCGGTCGAAGCCGCCGGAACGGTACCGGCGGGCCGGACCCTGCTCGATCGAGGCTCCTGGCGGTGCCGTGACCACCTCGGTCCACGCCCGCTGCGGCTCGGGGACGCGGTAGGGCGTGTCCAGGAGGTTCTGACCGTGCAGGGTCGCCACGCCGGTCATGAGGGTCAACGGCAGCAGCAAGGTCGAGATGTCGGAGTACCCCACGAACCACGTCGGGTCCTCGGCCAGCCGCTGCCAGTCCAGACGAGCGAGCAGGTCGACGGCGATCTCCCCGCCCCACGGCGGGACGACCGCGCGCACGGACGGGTCGGTCAGCAGCGCGGTGAGCTCGGCGGCCCGGACGTGGACGGGGGCACTGGCGATGCCGGACCCGTCGAGCGCCTCGCCGAGCAGGACCTCGTACCCGAGGGCGTGCAGGTGCTCGATCGCCACGTCGAGCCGAGGGCGCAGGTCGTCGGGTACGCCGAGGGACGGGCAGGTGATCCCGATGGTGTCGCCGGGGGTCAACGGACGCGGGTACCGGATCATGCGTCACGCACCGCGGCGAGGACCACCGGATCAGCACACCCGGCGGCGAAGCCCTCGATCCGACGCTCGATGTCGCGCTGCAGGATCCACGTGCCGATGCGCTCGGCGAGCGGCGCGAGCCAGCGGGGCCTGCAGCGGAAGCTGTAGCGCCACGTCGCGACGCTGCGCGTGGAGTCGGAGGGCTCGGGCTCGAATCGCCAGCCCGCGGCGAACTTCTCAAAGAACCACGGTCCCTCGACCATCGTCATCCCGACGTTGCGTGGCGGGTTGTGCGAGACGTACTCACTCACCATCGTCAGCACGCGGGAGCGATGCCTGGTCACGGTGCGCACGCCCTTGGCGGGGGCGTCGCCGAGCAGCTCCTGCTCGGCGATGAAACGGTCCCAGCGCAGCCGGGTCTCCCCCGTCGTCTGCGAGACCGCGAACGCCGTCGCCGCGTCGCCCGGCAGGTCGCCGGACGCCGCCACCACGGGCACGGTCAGAGCCAGCCCATCGGGTTGGTGGTCCCGCCGTTGGCGATCACCATGAAGTGCAGGTGGCAGCCCGTGGAGTACCCCGTGGTGCCCACGTAGCCGATGACCTCGCCCTTGCTCACCCGAGCCCCGGAGCCCTTGGCGTAGCGGGACAGGTGGTTGTACGTGGTGACGACGCTCTTGCCGCGCATCACGCCGTGGGAGACGATCACGCGGTTGCCGTAGCCGGCGTTGTAGTACTGCTGGATGATGCGACCACTCGCCGCGGCGCGGATGGGGGTACCGCACCCGGCGCCGAAGTCCGTGCCGTCGTGCAGCTTGTAGACGCCCGTGACCGGGTGACGACGCATGCCGTAGGGCGACGTGATCGGGACACCGGAGATGGGGTAGGCCATGCCGCCTCCACCGCCGCCGCCTCCACCGCCGCCGGAGTTTCCGCCTCCACCGCCGCCTCCACCGCCGCCGCTGTTGGCTCGGCGGCGCTGCTCACGAAGCTCCTTGGCGGCCAGTGCCGCCAAGCGCGAGTTCAGGCTGTCGCGCTCGCTCTCGTACGCCTGCAGCGTCTTGGCGTCCTCCTTGCGGATCGACTCGGCCTCGTTGCTCTTGGCCTGTCGAGCCGCGACGAGCTCTCCGACCTCGTCGGCCTGCACCTTCGCGGCAGCCTCGAGCTCCTGCTTCTCGACCAGGTTCGCTGCCGCCGCCTCGCGGGCCACGGCCACCTCGTCACGCAGGTCCTCGACCTCGTCGCGGTTCAGCTGCAGCATGACGCGAGCAGCGGCGAGCTTCTGCATCGTCGCCACCTGGGAGTCGCTGACGGAGTCGTTGAGACTCATCTGCTCGGTGAAGTCCGACGGGTCCGCCCCGCTCAGCAGCTCCCCGAAGGTGCGCATGCCACGGTCGCCCTCCTGCAGGGACTCCACGGTGAAGCGCTCGACCTTCTTCTCCGAGCTCTTGAGTCGTGCCTCGCCACGCTTCAGACGGGCGACCGCCTTCTCCAGCTTGGCCTCTGCCGACTCGAGCTCACGCTGCATGCGCAAGTCCTCGGCCTCGGCGACGGCGAGCTGTCCACGCGTCTTGCCGAGCTCGGCTTGCGCGGTGTCGAGGCTGGCCTGGGCCTTGTCGAGTGCTGCGGCAGCCTTGGCGTACGCCTTGCTGGACTGGTCGTAGCTCTGCTGGGCACCGTCGATCTTGCCGTTCACGCCGCGGCGTTCCCGCTCCAGATCGTCCTTCTTGTCGGCGAAGACCGGTTGCATGAAGCCCACGGCGAGCGCCGCGGTCAGGATCGCGGCGAGTGCCGCCTTGCGTGAACTGGAAGCCATGTCCTCGACCTAGGGGAAGGTCCGCCGGGTGGGCCCCGACGGTGTCGATGTGACGGGTGGTACTGGTGTGACTCTAGTTGCTGTGGATCACACGTCAAGATACTTGCGCGTCATCACGAGTGTCGGGATGAGCGCGAGCAGCACGGCCAGACCGGTCGTGTAGCCCATGACGACGACCGCGTCCTGCCATCTGACCCACGTGGTGAGCTGGTCCAACGTGGTCCGCAGGTAGCCGTAGACCACGAAGTACATGAACGTCGCGACCCCTACGGCGGCCAACGCCGCCGAGATGAGAGCGGCCAGCAACGACTCGAGGAGGAACGGCAGCTGGATGTGCCAGCTGGACGCGCCGACGAGGCGCATGATGCCGATCTCGCGGCGTCGTGCGTAGGCGGTCATCCGGATCGTGTTGGAGACCTGCAGGATCGCCGCCACGACGAGCAGCAGGGAGGTCGTGAGCGCCACCCACCGCATGTTGTCGAGGATCTCGAACAGCGGGCCCAGCAGCTCGCGCAAGGAGTTGACGCTACCGACGCCGTCCATCCCGGAGACCTGGCTGACCACGCCGTCGAACTCCTGCGGGTTCTCCAAGGTCACGTAGTAGCTCTCGGGGAACGAGTCCGGCCCGACCGTCTCGAGCTGCTGACGGCCGGACTCGGACTGGCCGAGCACCTCCTCGGCACGCTCGTAGTTGTCGGCCGGCGTGCGGATGTCGTAGTCCTTGACCTCGGGATTGGTCTCCAGCGCCTCCTGGACGGCGCCCTTCTGCTCGTCCGTGACCGCTCCCCCGACGCACGTCGCAGCGGGCGAGTTCTCCGTGCACAGGTTGACCTGCAGCTGCAGGCGGTCGCCGAAGTACTGCTCGGTCCGCTCGGCCTGGCTCTGCATGAGCAGACCGATGGCGGCCAGCAGGAGGGAGAGCGTCATCGTGACGATCAGGGAGATCGTCATGGACGTGTTGCGCGACAGGCTCGCGCGCAGCTCGCTCAGGATGGTTCGCATGATGGGGTCCTCAGGACTGGTAGCCGTAGATGCCGCGGGCCTCGTCGCGCACGATCGAGC
>JBQGDU010000343.1:0-24735 GCA_052039245.1 Aeromicrobium sp.
CGGGCCCGGCACCCCCACCGGGGGCCAGACCGATCCTGCCGCCCAGGGCGTCGGCCGGTGCGGCGGATCCCGGGTACGGCGCGGTGCCGTTCCGTGAGCCAGGTTCCGCCACTGCGTCCGCAGCCGGGTCCCAGGGCCGGACGTCGAGGTCGGGGGCCGAACGGGCGAGGGCGACGATCTGCTCGAGGTCGACGGTGCGGGCGATGCTGTGCGCGAGCCGGTCGAGGGAGCCCGCGGCGTCGTCGCGCTCGCCGGCCGGCACCAGACCGAGGTGACGTGACGGGGCGACGACGGCGTCGTCGCGGAACAGCACGCCCAGCACGGGCACACCGGTCTGCTCCATCGCCCGACACACCTCGTCCGCGTGCCGCTGGGAGCCGACCTTGTTGAGGACGACGCCGACGACGCGCACCGACGCATCGAAGGTGACCATGCCCTGCACGAGCGCGGCGATGGAACGTGAGGCGTGCGAGACGTCCACCACCAGCAGCACGGGGCTGCGGGTGGCCTGCGCGACGTGTGCCGTGGACGCGAACCCGTCGCCACCGATCTGTCCGTCGTACAGACCCATGACGCCCTCGATGATCGCCAGGTCGGCATCCCTCGCCGCCCGCCCCCAAGCACTCCGCTGCGCTCCGTGCAGGGAGGTGCCCCCAGGCCCGGCACCCCCGCCGGGGCGGGCGCCGTGGACCAGCAACGGGGCGAGGCGTTCCTCCCCGACGAGGTGCGGGTCGAGGTTGCGACCGGGGCGCCCGGTGGCCAGGGCGTGGTAGCCGGGATCGATGTAGTCCGGGCCGACCTTGTGCCCCGACACGACGTGTCCGGCGCGGCTCAGGGCCGCCATGAGGCCGGTGGCCACCGTCGTCTTGCCGTGCCCCGAAGCGGGCGCGGCGATGACGAGCCGGGGCAGCTCGAGCTTGGCACCGGCCGTGCCGCCGGACGGGGGGCGAGACCCGGACACGGTCACCACTCGATCCCTCGCTGGCCCTTCTGGCCGCGGTCGAACGGATGCTTGACGTGCTGCATCTCGGTGACGAGGTCGGCGGCGTCCAGCAGGTCGGGGTGCGCCCGCCGTCCGGTCACCACGACGTACTGCCGCCCCGGCCGCTGCGTGAGCGTCTCGATGACGTCGTCGACGTCGACCCAGCCACGCTCCATGAGGTAGGTGAACTCGTCGAGGACGTAGAGGTCGTGCTGCTCGGCGGAGAGTCGACGCTTGACCTCGGCCCAGCCCTCGGCGGCCTCCGCGGCGTGGTCGGTCTCGGTGCCCTGCTTGCGCGACCACGACCAGCCCGAGCCCATCTTGTGCCACTCGACGGGGCCGCCCTCGCCGGTCTGCTCGTGCAGCTCGCCGAGCCGCTCCAGCACGGTCTGCTCGCCGATGCGCCACTTGGCCGACTTCACGAACTGGAACACCCCCACGCTCCAGCCCTGGTTCCAGGCGCGCAGCGCGAGGCCGAACGCGGCCGTCGACTTCCCCTTGCCGCTGCCCGTGTGCACCATCAGCAGCGGCTGGTTGCGGCGCTGCTTGGTGGTGAGGCCGTCGTCGGGGACGGAGACGGGTTCGCCCTTCGGCATCAGGCTGTTCTCGTTTCCGCCCGCCCCCGCAAGCGGGAGGTGCCCCCAGGCCCGGAACCCCCGCCGGGGGCCTGACCGGGCTTTCTGTCGAGCGGGTCGGCCGGGGATGGAGAGCGCGGGTACGGCACTACGGAGCCGGTCTCCCGAGGCCCGGGAGCCTCGTGGGAGGCGCGGTCGGTCTCCTGGCGCACGACGCCGGTGAGGGCGTCGGCGTTCACCTCCCCGAGCGGGACGTGCTCGGCGCGCAGGTGCTCGGCCAGGCGGCGGCCCAGCCCGAGCCGGAAGCGGCCGGTCTCGCAGTCGACGACGATGCTCGCGACGCCGGTGTCGGCGAGGTGCTCGGCCATGGCGTGGGCACGACCGAGCGGGTCGACGCCCTGCGTGGCGCGCCCGTCGGTGACCACCACCAGCAGAGGACGGCGCCGGGGGTCGCGCACGGCCTCCAGCCGGAGGGTCTCGGCGGCTCGCAGGAGGCCCTCGGCGAGCGGCGTGCGTCCGCCCGCCGGGAGGTCCTCGAGACGGCGCGCGGCGATGTCGACCGACGACGTCGGCGGCAGCGCGAGCTCGGCGGCGTCGCCGCGGAACGTCACCAGACCGACCTTGTCGCGGCGCTGGTAGGCGTCGAGCAGCAACGACAGGATGGCGGTCTTGACCTGCTCCATGCGCTTGCGGGCGGCCATCGAGCCGGACGCGTCGACGCAGAACAGCACGAGGTTGGACTCATGACCCTCGCGCACCGCGGTGCGCAGGTCGTCGGAGCGGAAGGCGAGCCGACCGTCGGTGCTCCCGCTCGACCGTCGGTCCGCCTGGTGCGGGGCCGCCGCCCGGATGGTCTCCACGAGGTGGATGCCCGAGCCGCCCTGACCGGGCAGCGCCGCACCGATCCGCCGCCCCGTGGAGGTGACGGCCCGCGAGCGACGTCCCGACTCGCCCGCTCCGGTGCCGTCGACCCGGAAGAGCCGCGGACGGTAGGGCTGCTGGGCCGTGACGACCGACTCCTGCGTGCCACCTCCTCCGGCCTGCTCGTCCGCGCCCGCCTCGGTGAGGTTGCGCGGCGGTGTCGGCTCCTGTGGCTCGGTCTCGGAGCGGCCGGCGTCGTCGGGGCTGTCGGTGGCAGGTCCGGACGACGGCTGCGGCTGGGCGGGGTCGTCGGCGCTCGGCGGCCCGTCGTCGGAGCTCTCCGGGTCGCCGTCGGAGCTCTCCGGATCGTCGGGGGTCTCCTCCGGCGGCGGGGGAGGGGGCGGCTCGTCCTCGTCGAGGATGCGGTCCAGCAGCTCCTCGTCGATGCCGGGAGCATCGAACGGGTTGCGACGCCGTCGGTGCGGCAGTGACAGCAGGGCGGCGGCGCGGATGTCCTCGCGCAGCACCTCCAGGCGGCCGTTCCACGCGGCGTGTGCGGCGGCGGCGCGAGCCGTGACGATGTCCGCACGCATGCCGTCGACGTCGAACGCGGCACACACCTGCGCGATCTTGAGCAGCGCCCAGTCGCTCGGCTCGACCTCGGCGACGAGGTCCTGGGCGCTGCGGATGCGCTCGGTCAGCTCGGCCTCGGCGTCGGCGAACCGCGCGGCGAACGCCTCCGGATCGGTCTCGTACGCGATGCGTCGGCGGACCACCTCGACGCGCTGCGCAGGATCGCGCGGTGCGGCCACCTCGACGGTGAGGCCGAACCGGTCCAGCAGCTGCGGACGCAGCTCGCCCTCCTCGGGGTTCATCGTCCCGACGAGCACGAAGTGGGCCGCGTGCTCGACGGAGACGCCGTCCCGCTCGACGGTGGCACGGCCCATCGCGGCGGCGTCGAGGAGGAGGTCGACGAGGTGGTCGTGCAGCAGGTTGACCTCGTCGACGTACAGGATGCCGCGGTGGGCCTTGGCCAGCAGGCCCGGCTCGTAGGCGGTGACGCCCTCGCTCAGCGCCTTCTCCAGGTGCAGCGACCCGAGCACGCGGTCCTCCGTGGCGCCGACGGGCAGCTCCACCAGCCGGACCGCTCGGGTCTCGACCGCGACGTCGTCCCCGAACGGTCCGTCCGGGGAGAGGGGGCTGCGCTCGGTGGGGTCGGTGGAGAACCGGTCCCCGGCGACGACGTCGATCGGCGGCAGCACGGAGGCGAGGGCGCGCACCATCGTGGACTTGGCGGTGCCCTTCTCTCCGCGCACGAGCACCCCGCCCACGGCGGGGGAGACGGTGGTGAGGACCAGGGCGAGCGCCATGTCCTCGAGATGGTCGGGGTCAGCGCCCACGACGGCGCTGAAGGGATAGTGCTGTGGCATGAGGGCTCCCGCTCTGTGTGCCATCGGCTCAGCGCGAGGCCGGTCTTCGGACTTCCCGGTCCCACCCCCGAAGGGACGTCCCGGGTCACCGCAGCGGACCCTGTGCCGGACTCTCACCGGCTTCCCGATTCTCCCCGGCGGACCGGGGCACCTCGTGCTGCTTGACGAGCACAGGCTACCGACTCGTCGGCACGAGCCGGTGCGGGCCGGTCGAAGTGGGCGCGATACCGGTGGCTCGCGCCAGCTGGTTCTGCTGGAGCGATCCGCGGTGCATCGATCAGGGCCGCTCGATATTCACCACAGACAATCTTTAGCGAAAGTGAGACGTGGGCTGCCATCGCGGCTATGTTCGGCTCGACGTCGTGGACGGCCGGGCGTCGAGACGAATGGAGAACCGCCATGCTGGGACGACGCATCACCACACTGCTGGCCGGAGCGCTGCTCGTGACGACCGCGTCGCCCGCGGCGGCCCTCGCCGACGAGAGCGTTCCCCAGGACGGCGCGCCGGCGCCGGCCGATGCCGGGACGGCTGCGCCCGGCACGCCGCCCGGGCCGCCTGAGGCCGAGCCGTCGGCTCCTGCTCAGGGGAACGACTCAGCCCGTCCGACGCCGACGCCGTCGGTCGGGCCCACGGCGTCGCCGCCCAAGCGGGTCGCTGCGGCACCGGCGCCGGAGATCGAGGTCAGCGCGCGGTCGGCCCACACGCTCTCGGCGTTCCGTCACCTGGGGGTCTGGCTCGTCGGGGAGAACCTGCCTGCCGGCCGGCAGGACCTGGTGCTGGACGGTCGAGTGGTCGGCCGGGTCACGGTCGAGCAGGACGGGACACTCGAGGAGCTCGTGCGGTTCGCGGACGTCGAGCCGGGCCGGCGCACGATCGCTCTCGCGCGGGCCGGTTCCACCGTGGCCGAGACCGAGGTGCGGGTGGAGCAGGACCTGTTCTCCCTGGACGTCTCCCCGCGGTGGGTCACCCCTGAGACGCTCCGTGGCCGAGGGATCCGCCTGTCGGCCGCCGGTCTGCCGGACGGCTACACCGCCGAGGCCAACGTCCTGCGGAGCCCGGGCGCCGAACCGGTCACCCTCGGCTCCGCCGAGATCGACGCCGACGGTTCAGTCGCCGTCACGATCCGCGACCGCGCACCCGTCACCGTGGGCCAGCACTACGTCGTCGGTCTCGCCGTCGAGGACTCGCCCTACGAGTTCTCCTACGAACCGGTGCGGATCACCGCACTGTCCCTCTCCGCGCCGCAGGGTCGCGAGATCGTCGGAACCGGCTTCGAGCCAGGCAGCACCGTCGAGCGGGTGGTCGACGGCGAGGTCGTCGCGCGGCAGCGCGCGGACGACGCCACCAGGGTCCGGTTCGGGGCGATCACCTCAGGAGAGCAGCGGGTCGTCCTGCGCAGCCCTGCCGGTGAGGTCAGCGCGACGCTGCAGCTGGCCTCGACGCAGGTCACGAGGGCGGTCAGAGACATCGAGACCGCAGCCGAGCAGGCCGAGATCATCCGCTCCACCTCCGCGAAGCTGTCCGAGGCCTTCCAACGGCTGGGGACCGCCGGTGGGGACCTGGCCGGGGACGAGGCCCAGGCCCTGCTCGACCAGGTCGCCGCGCGGGAGGAGCTCCTGGGGCCCTACCGCTCGGGGTCGGTCAACGGCATTGCCCGCCCCCCGGCCCTCGTCGACCCGGGATCGACCGCGTCCTGGTCCGTGAGCGAGTCGCTCGAGTTCCCACCCACCGGAGACCGCCCGAGCTGGAACGGCGCCATGGACTTCCTGTTCACCGTGGAGAAGAACGAGCTCGAGAAGGTCATGGACGAGCAACGTCTCGCCGATCTGGAGGCCAAGAGGGACCAGGCCCTGGACTTGTTGAACAGCATCCACATCAAGTTCGGGATGTACGGACGTGGCGACGTCCAAGGAGCCGTCGTGCGCGCCTCCACGCCCCACGTCGTCGGACGCACCGCCCTGGACGCGAACGGTGCCGTCGCGGTCCCGATCCCCGAGACGTTGCAGGGGCGCCACCACCTCGGCTTCGCCGACCCGCAGACCGGGCTCGTCCTCGCGTGGCAGCCCATCGAGGTCGGGACGCCCACCGCGACGCTCCCCGCCGCCGGCTCCAGCATCGGCCGGCAGCTGTGGCCGCTGGGGACCGCGATGCTCGCCACCGGTCTGGTCGTCGCCGTCCGGGGCGCTCGGGGTCGGGGCGGTCTCCACGCCTGAGGGGCCGCACCATCGCCCGGTCCCGATGCGCCGGACACCGGTGCCTGCACGGCCTCGGACGCGGTTCGCTACTGTCCCGGACCATGGCGCAGAACATCACCGTGGTGGGCATCGGGGCGGATGGTTGGACGGGGCTCGACGAGACCCGACGGGGGGTGGTTGCAGGAGCCGACGTCGTGCTCGGCGGCGAGCGACACCTCGCGCTCCTGCCCGCCGAGGTCGCGGCGCGGCGCGTCCCCTGGCCGTCGCCGCTGCGTGAGGGCCTGCCCGAGCTGCTCGTCTCCCTGGAGGGAGACGTCGTCGCCCTCGCGTCCGGGGATCCGATGCTCGCGGGCATCGGCAGCACGCTCGTGGATCTCCTCGGTCCGGAGGCGGTGACGGTCCTGCCCGGCGTCTCCTCGGTCTCGCTCGCGCTCGCTCGCATGCGCTGGCGCGCCGACGACGTGGTGGTGCTGCGGCGCCACGAGGACCTCCTGCGCCACCTGCGCGTGGGCCAGCGGGCCGTCGTGCTCTCCGCGGACGAGACCACTCCCGCCGCCCTGGCCGACGCCCTCGCGCACGCGGGGTTCGGTGCGAGCGCGCTCTCGGTCCACTCCGACCTCGGTGGCCCCGACGAGGCGGTCCGGCACGGACTCGCCGCCTCCTGGGGTGAGGAGCCCTCGCCGCGGCTCAACCTCGTCACGGTGGAGGTGCACGGCTCCGGCGGCCGCGCCCTCCCCCTCGTGCCGGGGCTGCCCGACGACGCCTTCGAGCACGACGGCCAGCTCACCAAGCGCGACGTCCGCGCCAGTGCGCTCGCACGCCTCGCTCCCGGACCCGGACTGCTGTGGGACGTCGGGGCCGGCGCAGGATCGGTGGGCATCGAGTGGTCGCGCCAGCACCCCGAGGCCCGAGCGGTCGCCTTCGAGCAGCAGCCGGAGCGGGTCGAGCGCATCGGCCGCAACGCCCTCGTCCTCGGAGTGCCGGACCTGCGGGTCGTCGCCGGCCACGCCCCGGACTCCCTGCAGGACGCCCCGGAGCCGGATGCCGTGTTCGTCGGGGGAGGTGCCACGGACCAGGGTCTGCTCGCGGCCTGCTGGTCCGCGTTGCGGCCCGGCGGTCGCATCGTCGTGCACGGCGTGACGCTCGAGACCGACCAGGTGCTCGTCGAGTGGTATCAGCGCCACGGTGGTGAGCTCACCCGGCTGCACGTCGAGCACGCCGCGCCGATCGGCCGGTTCACCGGCTGGACGCCGGCGCGGGCGGTGACCCAGTGGGCCGCCACCAAGCCGGAGGACGACGCCGTCCGCACGGAGCGACCGCAGATGAGCGAGCCTCATGTCGCAGACGTCGACCCCCCGGTCGTCGAGGAGGGTGTCGTCGAGGAGGGTTTCGTCGAGGAGCGGCCCAGCGAGGAGGTCGGTGACGACGCCGGGCGGTCGGGCGCCGACACCGCCCCGTCCGAGCAGCCGCCGGCCCCGCCGTCGCCCCGCCCTGCGGACCACGAGTCGACGAGCGTGGCGCCTTCCGCGGAGCGTCCGTGACGGTCCACTTCGTCGGTGCCGGTCCGGGCGCCGCGGACCTCCTGACGTTGCGGGCGGTGGAGCTGCTGCGTCGTGCCGACGTGTGCGTCTACGCCGGGACGTACGTCGATGCGGTCCTCGCCCACTGCCGTGCCGACGCCCGGCTGGTCGACACGCAGGACCGTGACCTCGAGGCCATCGTGACCGAGCTCGCCGGCGCCCATGCCGACGGCCTGGAGGTGGTGCGGCTGTGCTCGGGCGACCCGTCGCTGTACTCCGCGCTGCACGAGCAGACCCGTCGCCTCGACGCCGCAGGGGTGCCGTGGGACGTCACACCGGGCGTGCCGGCCTACGCCGCCGCGGCCGCCGCGCTGCGTGCGGAGCTGACGGTGCCCGAGGTGGTGCAGTCGGTCGTCCTCACCCGCACTCAGGCCCGGTCCACCGCGATGCCGGACGCCGAGTCGCTCGAGACGTTCGCGGCCACGGGCGCCACCCTCGCGCTGCACCTGGCCATCACCCGCACGCGTGAGCTGACGACGCGGCTCGTCGAGCAGCTGGACCCGGCGACGCCCGTGGCGGTCGTGGCCGACGCGTCGCAGGAGCGCGAGGTGGTGCTGCGCGGCACGCTCGCCGACATCGCCGACCAGGTCGAGACCGCGGGCCTGCGTCAGGCCGCCGTCCTCCTCGTCGGGCCGGCCCTGGGCAGGCCGGAGGGCGCGGAGTCGTTCCTGTACTCATCGGAGCGCGAGCGCAGCCGACGTCCCGATCTGTGAGTGACTGCCCCGTTCTGACCCGTGATCGGGGGCCGGGGCTCACACATCCGGGGTCCGGGCCATCGTGTTCTCGAGGCGTACCGGTTCGCGGCCCAGCACGTCCTGCACGCCGGTGGACAGATGGTCGTTCTCCCCTGACGCGATCGCCAGGAACAGGCTCGAGAAGACGTCCAGCTCGGCCTGGGGCACGCTCCCCGCGAGCCCTGCCCGCCACTCCTCCTCCGAGGGTGACTCGAAGCGCAGGGGCCGACCCCAGGCTCGACCGAGCGCGGCGACGGCGTCCCCGAACGTCATGAGCTCCGGGCCGGACAGGTCGTGCTCGCCGGACGTCGGCTCGGTGGTGGTCAGTGCGTGCACGGCGACGGCGGCGATGTCGTCGGCGTCGATGAACGGTTCGCGTCCGTCGCCCACCGGGAGGCGCAGGACACCGCGCTCGAGCAGGTCCGCGGTGAAGAAGCCCTCGGTGAAGTTCTGCGTGAACCACGACGGACGCAGCAGCGTGGTCGGCACGGGCAGTGAGCTGACGGCGTCCTCGACGAGGGGGACGAGACCGTCGCCGCTCTGCTCGGGATGGCGCGCGGAGAGTAGCACGACGCGGTCGACGTCGCTGGTGCGCACCAGCTCGAGGAACGGCTCGACCGGCTCCGGCGTCTCGGGATGGAGGAGGTACAGCGACCCGGCGCCGTCGAGGGCCGGTCGCCAGGAGTCGGGCTCCGCCCAGTCGAAGACGAGGTCGCTGGACCGCGACGCCGCCCGGACCGGACGACCCGCGGCACGCAGCTGCTCCACGACCCGCCGGCCGGTCTTGCCGGAGGCGCCGAGGACGAGGACGGGACGGTCGGTGGTGGTCATGCCCTCATCGTGCACCCAGCGCCGTGGACGATCCATCGGTCAAAGACGCTGATCCATGTCTCATCGTCTACCGTGGTCGCGTGGATGCCGTCGACGTCGCTCTGTCGGGAGTGCGAGTGAGCGAGGCGATGGCCGGCCGCTCGCTCTTCGATCCGCCCTGGGGACTCTCGCTGGACTCCTCGACGTCCTGCGTGCTCGCCGCGGTCACGTCCGGGACCGCGCAGGTGCGCCAGGGCGAGCACCGGATCACGCTCGAGGCCGGGGAGGTCGTCGTGGGATGCGGTGGCACGCCGCTGGTCATGGGTGACACCCACGACAGCGTGATCGACGTGGTGGTCACCGACCGGGACGAGTGCGTCGACCCCCGCACCGGTGTCTCGCTGGCCGACGCGGCCCGACGGACGGGGCGGACCTTCGGCGTCGAGGACGGCGAGGTCAGCGTCGTGGTGGCCGCCTTCGAGACGCGGGGCGAGGTCTATGCCCTGTTGGAGCCGCAGCTGCCGGACCTGTTCGTCGTCCCCGCCGGTCCCTCCACCGCGCCCCTGCTCGCGCTCCTGGAGGAGGAGACGGCCCACGACCTGCCGGGGCATCGCGTCGCGACGGAACGGCTCATGGAGATGCTGCTGATCGCCTCGATGCGGACCTGGCTGAGGGTCGAGAGCATCGCGACGCCGGGCTGGGCCCGAGGACTCGCCGACCCGGTCGTCGGCGACGCCCTCCGCGCCATGCACGCGGCTCCGGAGCAGACCTGGACCGTGGAGAGCCTCGCGGCGCACGTCGCGGCCTCGCGGTCGGGCTTCGCCCGGCGGTTCAGCGCCACCGTGGGAGAGCCGCCGCTCACCCATCTCACGCGTTGGCGGATGGCGCTCGCGATCGACCTGATGGCCGCCGAGCCCTCGCTCTCGCTCTCGGAGGTGGCGATGAGGGTCGGCTACGCGGACCCGTTCTCGTTCTCCACCGCCTTCCGGCGGGTCAGGGGGGAGCCCCCGACGGCCCATCGTCGTCGGTTGCTGGCAGCGGATTCGTGAACTCCTGCACCGCTCAGAGGTCCGTTTGGGGGCCCTGGCTCACAAATCTGGGGGTCCAGACCCGCCGCGACGGGGTGACCCGGGTGGACGAGGCGCCGACGACCAGCAGGCACTTCATGTCGATGGACTCCGGGTCCAGGTCGGCGAGCGTCGTGACGGTGAGCGACTCCTCGGCGCGTCCGACGTCGCGGCCGACGATCACCACCGTCCCGGGTGACTTGTGCTCCAGCAGGATGCGCTGGAGGTCGGCCACCTGCGTCGTCCGGGAGCGGGACCGGGGGTTGTAGACCGCGAGCACCAGGTCCGCGTCGGCGATCGCACGGAGCCGCTGCTCGACGACCGCCCACGGCTTGAGCCGGTCGGACAGGCTCAGCACCGCGAAGTCCGCTCCCACCGGGGCGCCGGCGCGGGCCGCGACGGCCTGGACGGCCGAGACCCCGGGCAGCACCCGGATGGGCACGTGGGCGAGGGCGGCGTCCTCCGCCGCCTCGAAGACCGCCGACGCCATGCCGAAGACGCCCGCGTCACCGCCGGACACGACGGCCACCCGCTCGCCACCGGCCGCCAGCTCGAGCGCGAGCCGGGCCCGGTCGACCTCGACGGTGTTCCCCGACGCGTGCCGGGTCAGTCCTTCGCGCTGCGGCACCCGGGCGACATACGGGCCGTAGCCGACGACGTGCGCCACCGTGGCGAGCGCCTCCGTCGCCTCGGGCGTGAGCCAGTGGTCCGGGCCCGGGCCGAGCCCCACGACGAGGAGCTCGGCGGGGGACGGGTGTGCCTCGGAGGTGACGGTCGTGGTCTCGACACGTTCTGACGGCGCTCGTTCGTCGCTGGCCAGATCTGCGCCCCCACGCCCCCGAGCACCTCGCTGCGCTCCGGGCAGGTGGGGGGACCTCCCGCTTGCGGGGGCGCGACCCCCAGCTGCGCTCGCGGACGGGGCCCCGAGGCCACCGAGGTCCGGCTCGGCTGTTCGGGTGCCGGAGTCCGAAGCGGTCGACGGCCGAGTGGCGGACGCGTCGTCGTAGCGGGCACCGACCCCGTCGCCCGGGACCACGATGATCGAGAAGTACGGCACCGAACCGGGGTCGACGTCGGCCACCGGGAGCCAGCGCTCCTCACTCATCGACGCGCGCTCGACGTACACGGCGTCGGCGAGCCGGCCCGCCTGGGTGAGGGCGTCGACGACGGCGGGGAACGTGCGGCCGAGCTTCATGATGACGGCGCCGTCGGTGTCGGCGAGACGGCGGGCGAGCTCCGGCGTCGGCAGCGTGCCGGGCAGCACCGTGAGCACGTCGGTCTGCCGCACCAGGGGGAGACCGGCCGTCGCGGTGGCGGCGGCGAGCGCCGGCACCCCCGGCACCACCTCCGCCTCGAACCGGTCCGCCAGCCGGTCGTGCAGGTACATGTACGAGCCGTAGAGCAGGGGGTCGCCCTCGGCCAGCACCACGACGTCGCGTCCGGCCTCCAGGTGGGCCGAGAGTCGGCGCGCGCACTCGGAGTAGAAGTCCGCCATCGCACCGGCGTAGCCACCGGGGTGATCGGTCGCTCCCGTCGTCACGGGGTACTGCAGCACCTCCTCCACGACATCGTCACGGATCAGGTCGTCGGCGATGCGGCGCGCATTCGACTGCTTCCCGACCCCCTGGTGGTAGGCGACGACGTCGGCGCTCCCGATGAGCCGGGCGGCCTTGCGGGTGATGAGCTCGGGGTCCCCGGGACCGACGCCCACCCCCCAGACCTTTCCTTCTCGACGCCGTGCGCCCGGCACCCCCGCGGTGCCTTCTTGCCGCCCGGGGCCCGGCACCCCCGCGGTGTCTTCTTGCCGCCCGGGGCCCGGCACCCCCGCCGGGGGCCCGGCGGTGTGGTCGGTTGGTTCAGTGGGGCGGCGGTGGTGGGTCGTGGTGTCGGGGCGTGGGACTGCTCCTGGCGAGCCCGTCGGCTGCCCGCCTTCGCTGCTCACTCGCGCTCCTGGGCGAGGGCGTTGAGCGCCGAGGCGGCCATGGCCGAGCCGCCGCGGCGGCCGCGTACGGTCACGAAGGGGACGTCGATGCCGTGCTCGGCAGCGAAGGCCGCGAGGGCGTCCTTGGACTCCGCGGCCCCGATGAAGCCCACGGGGACGCCGACGATCGCGGCCGGTCGCGGAGCGCCGTCGAGCAACATCTCCAACAGGTGGAAGAGGGCCGTGGGCGCGTTGCCGATGGCCACCACGGCACCCTCGAGCCGGTCCTCCCACAGGGAGACCGCAGCGGCCGACCGCGTCGTCGACCACGCGCGGGCGAGGTCAGGGACACGCTCGTCGCGCAGCAGGCAGACGACGTCGTTGTCCTTCGGCAGCCGCGCCCGGGTGACGCCGGAGGCCACCATGTGGGCATCGGTCAGGATCGGCGCGCCGGCCTGCAGCGCCCTCCGCGCTGCGGGCACGAGGTCTGGGTGGATGACGAGGTCTCGGGCGAGGTCGGTCTGGCCGGTGCCGTGGATCATCCGCACCGCCACCTTCTCCGCCGACGGAGGAATCGTCGACAGGTCAGCCTCGGTACGGATCGTGGCGAACGAGTCGTCGTAGATGGCCGAGCCGGTGCTTTCGTACGCGTAGCGGCGCGTCGGGGCAGCGGGCGGGGTCACACTCATGCGGGCTCCAGGTCCGGCAGCAGCAGGCTGCGCCAGGGGGTGACGACGACGTCGCGCCCGGCCTGCGCGAGCACGGCGGTGGCGAGGTCGTGGGTGAGCAGACCGTCGGGCAGGGCCACGTGGCGGACGATGCGGCCGTCCTCCTGCGTCAGCTCGCCGTGGGGGACGGGGAGGGACTCGACCTGGGTGCGCAGGTCGCGGGCGTGGTGCATGGGCACGAGCGCGGCCCCGGCGTCGGGCAGCTCGGCGACGTGCCACGCTCTCGACCCGGCGCGCTCGCGCAGCGTGACGAATCGCCGCGCAAGATCTGTGAGCACCTCCGGGACGTCCTCGAGCGGCAGGACCTCGCCCCAGTGCTCCCCGACCCGAAGCTGGCCGTGGGCGTCGTCCACCGCGACGACTCCGAGGTCGAGGGAGCGTTCGGCCACGTCGCCGCGGCCGTCGTCGAGCACGAACAGGAATCGCGCGGAGAGGTCGGTCAGGGTGGCGTCGGCGCACAGCAGGGAGTCGAGACGGTGCGCGAGGGGCCGCAGGTCGGTACGGCCTCCGAGCCGCCCGCTCAGGGGCGAAACCATGATGTTGCGCACGAGCTCGTGGCTCCGGGTGGGCAGCAGTCCGGTACCCGCGAGCTCCTGCACCACCTCCTCCCGCAGCAACCCGTCGTCGTGCGGGAGGGCGCGGACCTGCAGGTTGGCGCGACGGGTCAGGTGCACCGTCCCGTCGCCGTGCCGCCCCGCGACGAGCAGGAGCTCGGCGAGCTGCTGCGTCGTCAGGGCGCCGCCGACGAGCCGCAGCCGGACGAGCGCGCCGGCGGCGGCGATCCAGGGTCGGAGCACCCCGGGGCAGCGGTCGCCGCGATCACGCTCGACGTCCATGGTCCTCCTCCGGGACACCTGCGCGACCGGCTGTCGCGACCATCCCATGATGCTGCGTGCGGGTCGGCGTCGCGCGCGGGGGCGCAGACGCGACGAGGCCGCGAGCACCCGTGGGCGCCCGCGGCCTCGTCGGACCCGGAGGATCAGGAGTTGTTGCAGAGCTCGTTGAGCGTGCGGGCCTGGTCCATGATCTCCGAGGAGAGGTCGGTCAGCTGGCCGGCGGCCTCCTGCATGGCGGCCGGGTCCTCACCGGCGGCGTCGAGGTCTCCGAGCGCCGAGGACAGCTCACCGAACTGGTCGGCGAGGGCCGAGACCTCGGTCTTGACCTCCTCGTTCTCCAGGTCGTCGGCCGTGGACTGCAGGGTGCCCTGCAGGTCACTGATGGTGTCGGCGCTTCCGGCCGGGTCCGTCGGCGAGACCGAGGAGAGGTCCTGCGTGGCCTTGGTGGCCTCCTCGTTGGCGATCTTGCAGGCGTCCTCGACGGACTGGCCGCCGCCACAGGCGGTGAGGCCGAGGCTCATCACCACGGCGGAGGCGGCGACGGCGGCGGGCTTGCGAAGGTTCATCTGGGGGGTCTCCCTGGTTCGTGGGGCCCGCGGTCGCGACACCCCGTAGTCGTTCGACGGCGAAAGCCTCTCACGCTGTTCTCAGGTACGTCCACGCTCCGCGGCGGCGATTCGGTCACACCACCGACGCGTCGCAGGGAGCCGGCGCCGCGATCAGCCGACGGGCAGGTCGCCCTCGAGCCGTTCCGTCGGCCGGTCGCGACCACGCGACCGACGGGCCGCGAGGAGCAGGTCGACGACGAGGAACGCCGCCAGGGAGAGACCCAGCAGCGGGACGAACCAGCCGACGACGACGGTCCCCACGACGACGCCGATGCGCACCGGCCAGGTCGTGCGTCGCCACGCGCCACGCACCGGTGGCCGTCCCACCCGCGCGTCTCCCCGGGTCGGACGGCGCTGCCACCACGAGCGGTAGCCCAGCACGATCGCGACGATGAGCGCGACGGCGATGCCGGCGAGGGCGAGCTGGTTGGCCACCCCGAACAGCAGCCCCATGTGGGCGTCGATCACCCAGCGGGTCAGCTTCGCCATGAAGGGCAGGTCGGCGAACCGCAGCGTGTCCGTGACCTCGCCCGTGGAGGGGTCGACGGCGATCGTGTCGGCCCACGTGGGCCAGCTGCGTCTGTCCTCCGCCACCGTCCAGGCGCTCGACTCATCGGCCGGCGGGGTGATCACGAGCGGCGATCTCAGCTGCTCGGCCCGCGCGGTGGCGAGCACCGCGTCGAGACCGACGCCGGCCGAGACCACCTCGTCGGAGACCCCCGACCGGCCCCCGTGGGAGTGAGCGCCGGCGTGCTCGGTCTCGACGCCGTCGAGTGCGGTGGAGACCACCGGGGTGGACCAGCCGAGCGTCGCGCGCAGGTCCCCGATGTTCTCGCCCGCGTAGCGCGACCAGGTGAGCCCGGAGGCGGACAGCAGCAGTGCCCCGAGGGCCACCCACACGCCGATGCTCGCGTGCCAGGAGATGGTCCGACGTCGGCCGGTCGCCGAGGTCTCCGGGAGCAGGAGACGGCGGGCGCGCCGGTCCTTGCGGCGCTTGGTGAACCACAGGCCGAGGCCGCCGAGCACCACCACCCACAGCCAGCTTGCGGCGAGCTCGCTGTAGTGCCGTCCGACGTCGCCGAGCAGGAGGTTGCGGTGCAGGTCGTCGAGCTGGGCGCGGATGCCCAGCCACTGGCCGTAGCTGCGGACCTCGCCGAGCACGCGGGCGTCGTGCGGGTCGACGAACACGGCCATGTCGTACCCGTCCGGCACGTTCTCGTCGGTGAAGACGACGCGCGTGCTGCTGGTGGCGTCCACGGGTGGTCGGATCTCGACGAGGTCGCCGCTCGGGTGCGCTGCACGGGCAGCGGCCACCTGTTCGGACATCGGCAGCCGGGAGTCCTGCGGCTGCACCGTCAGCTGGGCGGAGTAGGCGGTCTGCTCCAGCTGTGGGGCGAGCGTGTAGAGCAGGCCGGTCGTGGCGGCCACGAGGACGAACGGGGCGATGAGCACGCCCGCGTAGAAGTGCAGGCGGAGGACGAGAGGGCGCAGCTGCGTCCACGCGCTCCGTCGCTCCCGGGTGTCCGTGGGGCGGTCCTGGGTCAGGGGCATCGGGACGAGGCCTTTCGAAGGGGTCGGTGCGACCCGTGAGGAGGAGTGATCAGAGGAGCAGGGCCTGGCCGAGCACCTCGCCGGGTCGGACGCCGGGCAGCACCGCGAACACGGCCGAGCCGACCGGGGAGGTCCACTCGTTGAGGAGGTCGAGCTCGGCCAGTCGCTGCTGGACGGGGAGGAACTGACGCTCCAGGTCGGCCTGGAAGGTCACGAAGACGAGTCCGGAGTCCGACAGCTCACCGGCCGGAGGAGGATCGTCGTAGTTGTACGGGCGACGCAGGAAGCGCTCGGAGCGGTCCGCGGTGCGAGCCCTGCGGGTGTGGGCGAACGGGCCGATGACCTCCAGACCGTTGTCGCCGACGGCGTCGAGGTCGACCTCGTCCTCGAGGCGGCCTCCGGTGAGCGGTGTGCCGTCGCCGAGGCGGCGTCCGATGACCTGCTCGCGCGCTCCGCGGTCCAGCTCGTCCCAGGTGTCCAGCTGCATCGCGATGCGACGCACGACCATGGCGCTCCCCCCGACGAGCCAGTTCGGCTGCGGGCCGAAGCGTCGGCGGGTGGCGTCGGAGACCCAGACCGTCTCGTCCAGCTCGCGCGGTGCCGGGTTGATGGTGCCGTCCACCTGTCCCATGAGGTTGCGCGGGCGTCGCGCGTCGCCGACGGGTCCGCGGAAGCCGTGCTGGACCCAGCGGACGGTCGTGAAGGTCCGGGCCTCCTTGGTGAGCAGGCGGACGGCGTGCCTCACGGCCAGCTCGTCGTCGGCGCACACCTGCAGCAGCAGGTCACCGCCGCTCCAACGGTCCTCCAGCCGATCGATGTCGAAGGCCGGCAGAGGGGCCAGCCAGCCGGGTGGTTCCTGGCCCGCAGCCTCCACGAACGCCCGCCCGACGGCCACGGTGACGGTGAGCCTGGCCGGCCGCTGGGCCAGCTCCGGCTCGGTGTCGGCCAGGCCCGCCCGACCCGCCATCAGACGTTCGACGTCGTCGGTCCAGATGGACATCAGTCGGCTGAG
This sequence comes from Aeromicrobium sp., assembly GCA_052039245.1. GTDB lineage: Bacteria > Actinomycetota > Actinomycetes > Propionibacteriales > Nocardioidaceae > Aeromicrobium. The sequence goes on from JBQGDU010000343.1 coordinate 16,892, forward strand.
CGCGTCGCGGTCGACGTCGTCCACGAGGTCGAAGGCGACGAACGTCGCGTGGGTCTGCGGCGACGTGGCGACGCCGGCCTGGTGCGGTCCGCGGAAGTCGATCCGGGTGGGCTGGGCCTGGGCGGACTCCCTCCCGAGGGTCGCGGACCCGGCGACCCCGACGGCCACCCCCGCGGCGCCGACCGCCCCGGTCGTGAGCAGGCGCCGCCTGCTCACGCCGGGAATGGCGGGATCAGTGGTCATGATCGCCGTGGTCGCCCTCGTCGTCCGTGCCGTGGTCCATCTCACCGTGGCCCGTGCCACCGGCGGACCCCTCGCCGCTCTCGGGGTCGTAGTCCTCCTCGGCCCCGGAGAACGATCGGGCCGGAGCCGTGAACGACATCGTGGAGTCGTCGCTGAAGGTCAGCGTCACGGTGACGTCCTGGCCCGGAGCGACGTCCTCGGGCAGCTCGAGAAACATGATGTGGTCGCCGCCGGGCTCGAGGGCGTGCGTGTCGCCGGCAGGGACGGTCACACCACCCTCCTTGCGGCGCATGATCATCTGGCCGTTCTCGTCCTCGGCCATCTCGTGCAGCTCGACGACGTCGGTGGCGTCGGCGGTGGCGGAGACGATGGTGACGTCCTCGTCGGAGGCGTTGCGCAGCGTGCCGAACGCCGCGGTCATCCCTTCGTCGGTGGTCGCGGCCTTGACCCAGGGGTCGTCGATGGAGACGGTGTCGGCCGCGGTGGCCTCGTCGCCGCTGTCGGAGCCGCAGGCGGAGGTGAGTGCGAGCAGGGTGGCGGCGCCCAGGGCGCCGATCGTGCGGAGAGTGCGACGGGTCATCAGGGAGTGTCCTTCGGGTTCGTGGGGGTGGCGCAGCGGCGACGACGCAGCAGCACGACGCCGGCGGCGAGCACCAGGACGACGGGAGCGGCGACGGCCAGCGCGACGGCCGGCGTCGAGTAGTTGGCCGCGGGTGCGGTGCGCTCGGTCGGTGCCGAGACGGCGGGTGCCTCACCGGAGGCGGAGAGGGTGAACGGCACGACGCCGTCGATCGGGTGACCGTCGCCGGACACGACGCGCCAGACGAGCGTGTACTCGCCGTCGTCGAGGTCGGTGGGGGTCGCGGCCCGCAGGACGGGGCCGTCGATCTCGGGTTCCAGCGTCGCGACGGTCTCGTCGTCACGACGCAGGATCGCCGCCGGGCTGATCTCCTTCAAGGATTCGTTGAAGCGCAGCTCGACGTGGTCGGGCAGCTGCCGGACCACCGAGCCGGGCTCGGGGTTGGAGCCGATGAGTGCGCTGTGCGCGCTCGCCACGCCACCGGTGAGCAGGGTGGGCAGGGCGAGGACGACGACGAGCACCCACCGACCCGGACGGGTCGTGGGCATGGGGTCTCCTGGCCGTGAGTCGGCGGCGAGGCCGCCGAGAGGGGTGAGGTCAGGCGGAGACGGGTGGTGCGCGGCCCTGCAGACCGGCGGGGATCCACGACGTCACCGGAGCCGTCGTCGTGAGGAGCATCGGTGTCGAGCCCACGGCCGGCAGGGCTGCGGCTCGACGTCCGGCCCGTGGCAGGACGAGGTCGAGCAGCGTCAGGAGCGCGTGCTCGCCCTTGAGGACGACGGCGACGAGCACGACCGCGGCCACGAGGTGCGTGGTCGCCATGAGCGGGTCCAGCATCGAGCCGTGCGGCGCCGCGCTCATCGAGGTCAGGTGGACACCGGTCTGGGCCATCAGGAACAGCCCCAGCAGCGGGCTGGCCGTCCAGCGGCGGCCGCTGAGCAGCACCGCGAGGACGGAGAGCAGAGCGCCCGTCACGAGGAGAGGGACCGGCCCGGGGGCGTGTCCACCGGCGGCGACGTGGGCGACGAGGCCGAGCAGCAGGGTCAGCGCCCCGACGACGGAACCGCGCGTCCAGCGCGCTCCGCCCGACGTCAGGTGCCACCGCAGCATGGCGACACGGTAGCGCACGCCGGCGGTGGCTCCTACGCCGTGTCGTAGGTCGTCGGTGAGTGCCGCGCGGCCCGCTGTCGATACGCTGCCGCTCGTGACCGGCGTGCGGAGACAGCGGTGCTGACCCGGGATCGACTGGAGCGCCACCAGGTCTGGTGGTACCTGACGGCAGTGCTGCTGGGGCTGGCGATCGGCAGCGTCTGGCCGACGGTCGGCGGTGCGACGAGCGAGCTCGTCTGGCCGGCGCTGGCCCTCCTGCTCTACGCGACCTTCAGCCAGATGCCGCTCGGTCGGGTGCCGGCCGCCTTCGTCGACCGCCGGTTCCTCCTCGCCGCGCTGATCGGCAACTTCGTCGTGGTCCCGCTGCTCGTGGGCGTTCTGGTCCGCCTCGTGCCCGACGACCCGGCCCTGCGTCTCGGTCTGCTTCTCGTCCTGCTCGTGCCCTGCACCGACTGGTTCATCACGTTCAGCCAGCTGGGCCGGGGTGATGCCACCCGTGCGACCGCGCTCACCCCCGTCACGCTGCTGCTGCAGCTGCTGCTGCTCCCGCTCTACCTGTGGCTGATGGCCGACGTCGACCTCGGCACCGTCCTGGGCGTCGGCGACCTGTGGCCGGCGCTGCTCGTGGTCGTCGTCCCGCTGGTGCTGGCGGGCGTGACCGAGGCGTGGGTGGGTGAGGACGTGCGTCGTCGAGACGGTGTCCAGCGACTCAGCTGGTGGCCGGTGCCGCTGCTCGCCGTCGTCATCACTCTGGTCGCCGCCGCGCACGTCGGTGAGGTCCGAGCAGCGCTCGACGTCCTGCCGGTCGTGGTGGCGGTGGCGGTGGCCTACTTGGTGCTGGCCCTCGTCGTGGCGCGGGGCCTGGCCGCCGTGGCCGGGCTTCCGGTGGCGCAGGGGCGGACCCTCGCGTTCTCCCTCGGCACCCGGAACTCCTTCGTCGTGCTGCCGTTCGCACTGGCGCTGCCGGCGGGCTGGGACGTGGCCGCCATGGTCGTGGTGACGCAGTCCCTCGTGGAGCTCTTCGGCATGATCGCCTACCTGTGGCTGGTCCCGCGGATCGTCTTCCCTGAGGACGTCCGCCCGCAGGATCCAGGCCGTCTCGGCCCCTGACGGATCCGGCTCGAGCAGCGCGACGCGCGTGGCGGGCCCCGCCATCTCCGGGAGAGGTGACGGGGCCCGCCTGTCGCGACGGTCAGCGCCTGATGAGGTCGCTGATCCGGTCGGCGCGGGTGTCGAAGGATCCCGCGGGGTTCCCCTCGATGCCGTCGAAGCCGAAGTCCTGAGCGTCGTCGCGCTCGCTCCGGTCCTCGGTGACGGTCGTGGTGGAACGGTCACCGTCGACGACCCGGCTCTCGCGCAGGTTCTCGGTGATCGCGTTGCTCCAGCCGGTGACGTCGAAGGCGCCACCGTCGAACGGTCCGGCGACGAAGCCGTCGGCCTCGTTGCTGGAGCTCGTGGTGCTCAGGCCGCCGAGGCGGTCGTTGCTGCCGGTGCGCTCGGTGCCGACCCCGAAGGCCGGCTCAGCGGTGAACGCGCCGCCGGTGGCGTCGAAGCCACGCTCGACGAGCGAGCCGGTCTGCACCGTCTCGGAGACGGAGCGGTCACCGTCGGTGACGGTGGAGGCGCCCCGGTCGGCACGCAGCTGGCTGCTCTCGTTCGATCCGGTCAGTCCGTCGAAGCTGATCGGCAGGCCACCGGTGGTGGAGGTCTGCGAACGGCTCGAGGAGTCGCTGGAGTCGCGACCCAGGCGCGAGGACTCCCGCGCCTGCTCGTCGTCGAACGCCACGTTCGGGTTCAGCTCGAACCCGCCGCCACCGAAGGAGGTGGAGGACTCGTCCTCGCGGATCGAGGCGTTCTCACGGACCGACGAACGGTCGCCGTCGACGACCTCGCTGCGGGCCGCGTCCTGCGACTCGGACGCGGTGTCGCGCTCGACGACGAAGCCCTCGAAGCCGATCGGCAACGACGCCGCACCGGAGCTGCTCGACTCCGAGGAGCTGTCGGCGAGGTCACGACCCACGCGCGAGGACTCGCGCGCATCGCCGTGTTCGAGGCTCGTGCCCGGCTCCAGGGTCAGCGCCCCGGTGCCGAAGGACGTGGAGTCCGAGGAGCTGTTGCTGCGCTCGCGGACCTCGCTGGTGGAGCGGTCACCGTCGGTGGCGGTCCGCTCCGTCTTCTCCGAGCCGGCGTTCTCGCGATCGTCAGTGACGACGAGGCCGCCGATGCTGACCGGCGCGGACGCCGAACCGGACGTGCCCGACTCCGAGGAGTCGTCAGCGAGGTCACGACCCAGGCGCGAGGACTCGCGCGCATCGCTGCGCTCGAACGCCGCCTGCGGGTCGAGGGTGATCGCCTCGGTGCCGAGCGAGGTCGAGGAGCTCGAGGACGACTCGGACTCCCGCTTCTCGCTGGTCGAGCGGTCACCGTCGGTGGCGGAGCGCTCGCTGCTGCGGCTGGACTCCGCGGCGCGGTCGTTGGTGACCTCGATGCCGCCGATGCGCACCGGCGCGGATGCCGAGCCCGAGGACTCCGAGCTGGAGGACGACTCCTGGCTGCCGGTGGTGCCACCACTGGTGCTCGAGGAGTCGGCCTCGGAGCTGCGGGAGATCGCCGCGCCCGGATCGAGGCTGATGCCCTCGGTCATCAGCCGGGTCCCGTTGGAGGAGGAGTCCTCGGACTCGACCTTCTCGGTGCTGGAGCGGTCACCGTCGGTGACGGTGGTCTCGCTGCTGGAGGACGAGCTGCTCTCGCTGCTCGTGCCCACGTCGACGCCACCGATGGTGATCGGCGCCGAGGCGGACCCCTCGCTGCTGGACGAGGACTCGTTGCTCGTGGAGACCGGTCCGAGGTCGTCTGCCTGGGCCGCGGCGGCGCCGGCGAGCACGAGGCCGCCGGTGACCGCGATGGTCCCCAAGGATCGCTTGATCCAGATGTTCATGGTGTTCCTTTCGAATCACTACGGATGTGAGGCTCCGCCGGACGCGACAGGGCGCGCCCGGGGCGTGTGACATCTCGGTCGCCGCGATCCACGGATGGTGGAGGTGGCGGCACCGCCGCGCGACCCGTCGAAGGGCGGCGCGGGTGTCAGTGCCTGAGCTATCCGGGTGAGACGTCCGGACGGGTGTGGTGCTGGTCGATCGCGTCCCAGTGACGCGGTCCGACCGTCAGGACATGGTCGACGTCGCCCACTCCGGGCCCGGGGCTCAGCAGGGCCACAGGTGCCGCCGCGGCCGGAGCCGCGGAGGACGTGTGAGGGGAGTCGATCAGATACTTCGCGGTGCCGTCACCGGCAGTGCCGAAGTCCAGGTCGGCCACGTCGACCGAGGTCGAGGCGCTGGCACCCATCGCCGAGGCGGCGTCGGCCGGGGCGGTCTGCGCGTGGTCCGCGGCGAGCGCCTCGGACGTGGCTTGCTCGGTCTCGGCGGCGGTGTCCCGCTCGGCCGCGTCGGCATCCGCGGACTCCGCCTGACCGATGGTCTGGTCGTCCGCTGCGCTCGGGCCCTGGGCCCCGGGAGCGGTCGGCGTCGTCGCGTCGTCCTGGTTGGGTGCCTGGTCGCCGGGAGAGGTGACGTTCTCGACGGCCTCGCCGACGCGCTCCGTGGTCGGTGCGACGCTCTCGGCCACGCGGTCGGTCGTCGGCGTCACGGCCGTGCGCTGCACCTCGCGGACCGGCTCGGTCACGGGACGGGCGGCTCGGTTGACGGGCTCGGTGACCGGCTCAGCGACCTCACTCACCGTCCGCTCGACCGGTTCGGTGACCGGCGCCGCGGCCTTCTCCACGGGCTTGGTCACGGGATCGGTGACGGGCTCGAGGGAGTCGGTCGTGGGCTTCAGGACGTCCCCGGTCAGACCGTTCACGGTGTCGACGACCGAGTTCTCCGAACCCTGGTCGGGCGCCTCCTCGGCGGACGCCGACGAGGCGCCGAGCACGATCGCGAGGAGGCAGCCGAGCCCACCCGCCAGCGACCACAGCGCGAGGCGCCGGGTCAATGCTGAGAGGTTCGCACTCATGGACCGTTCCCGAGATGGACAGCAAGATCGTGTCGTTCGATGGTGCACACACGCACCTCGGGTCCGCAGATCGGCAGGTCGACGATGTTCTCAGGATGGACAGAGCGCCGTGCGCCCACGCCCGGGACCACGGGCGTGAGTCGCGGTCAACTTCTCAGGAAAGCAGATGCCGGGCACGGTCGTCGGGTCGTCGCCGAGCGGAGGGCGATCGGCTGCGGCTCGCCTCATCGTTCGTCGAGACGACGCATCATGGAGGGGTGAAGGTCGTCGCTCTGCTCCTGTGCGCCTCGCTGGTCGTGGTGGTGGGCTGCACGGCGGGTGAGCCGTCGCGGGAGCCCAGCAGCGACCAGACGACCTCGCGACCACCCACTCCGTCCCCGTCCCCCACGTACGACCCGGTCTCCCTGCCGGCGATGTTCGAGGAGCAGGTGCGCGGAGGCGACCTGCGACGGGTCGGGGAGCCGGTCGACGTCGGCCCGTACACGCGGCGGGAGGTGCGGTACTCCGCCGACGACACCCGCGTCTCCGGCGTGCTCCTCACGCCCGACGGCGACGGACCTTTTCCCGCGGTCGTCCTCAACCACGGCTACATCGATCCCGACGTGTACGTGAGCGGCCAGGGGATGATGCGCGAGCAGGACTACCTGGCCCGGCGCGGATGGGTGGTGCTGCACACCGACTACCGCGGTCACGCCGCGTCCGACGACGTCGGCCCGCTGGAGCTGGAGATGCGGCTCGGGTACGCGCGGGACGCGATCGCCGCGGTCAGGACCCTGCGTGGGCTGGAGGAGGTCGACGCCGACCGCGTGGCGATGCTCGGCCGCTCGATGGGCGGTGGGGTCACGCTGAACGCGCTCGTCGCCGAGCCGGGCATCGTCGACGCAGCCGTCGTGCACGCGTCGGTCAGCAGCCGGTTCGAGGACAACCTCCGCCAGTTCACCGAGCCTGGCCGACCCGACCGCGTGGAGGCGATGCAGGAGCGCTGGGGCAGCCCCGAGGAGTCCCCGGACTTCTACGCCGACGTCTCGTCCCGCACGTACGCCGAGCGCGTCGACGCGAGCGTGCTGATGATCCACGGCGAGCGCGACGACACCTGCCCCGTGGAGTGGGCACGGGAGACCGAGCGGTCCTTCACCGCCGCGGGGGCCGACGTGACGTTGCGGACCTACGACGGCGAGGGGCACACGTTCGCCGCCGGGTGGGAGGACTCGATGCGTCGCACCGTCCGCTTCCTCGAGCGTCGGCTCGACGGCTGACCGGGCCTCGGCTGAGTGCCCCGGACCACGGGGAGGAGTCGCGGGTTCCGGCGCCCTGGAACGTCACGCTCAGCGGTGCTGGGGCATCCTCGTGGAGTGAGCGACGAGGAGTGGGGCGAGGCGGCGCGGCAGCGAGTCTCCGCGCTGGGTGAGTTCTTCACGCTCGACGCCGTCGAGACCGGGGTCTGCGGGGGGACGGGGCAGTGGCGGCCGATCGCGGACCTGCTCGACGGGCCGCTGCTCGACGAACGCGTCACGACCACCACTGCGGCGCTGGAGCAGATCGTTCGTGCCGACGTCGAGGCCCGGGCGGCCGCCTCCACGACGTCGCTCGGCCTCTTCGCGCGGCTGCTGTCGCCCGCCGTCGGGGCGCACCTGCTCGACCTGCCCGGTCCGGATCCCGCGGGACTGCAGTGGCGCGTCCCGGCGTCCGGCCCCGTGCGGCTGCGTGCCACCACCTGGCGCTCCGACGGGCTCGACACCCTGCTCGCCGACGTCCTCGACCCGCTCGTGACCCGGTTCGTCGCCGAGTACGCGCTGTCCGAGCACATCGTGCGGGGCAACGCGGCCTCCGCGCTCGTCGGCTCGGTGCGCATGGTCGTCACGGCTCGTCCTGACCTGGCGTCCGCCGGCGACGCCCTCGT
>JBQGDU010000344.1:0-4462 GCA_052039245.1 Aeromicrobium sp.
CCAGCGCTCGACGGCGACGGTGCCCACCTGGCCGGAGAGCCAGTAGTGGCTGTGCACGAGATCGAAGTGTGCCGGCCCGCGCTCGACCTCCACCCGGAGCACGTCGCGGACGAAGCCGCACAGCTGCGACGGGAGGTCCTCCTTGCCGAGACCGTCGAACGGTCCGGCGGTCACGTGGTGCACCGTGACCCCCGGTGAGGCCTCGATGGTCGGCGGCAGGTGACGCGACGTGGAGCGGGTGAACACGTCCACCTCGACACCCCGCTCGGCGAGCCGACGCGACAGCTCGAGGACGTAGACGTTCATGCCACCCGCGTCACCGGTGCCGGGCTGCTCCAGCGGGGAGGTGTGGGCCGACAGCATCGCGACGCGGTGCGGCTGCCTGCCGTGGACGGGACGATTCACGTTTCCATCATCGCGCACCGACGGTGAGTCGCCAGGCGGCGTTCGGGTGCCGGTCGCTCGCGACGGTCGCGGGGCGTGGCTGAGGGCACGACTGACGAAATCCCCACGCCGCCCGGGCAGCGCCACATCCCGGATCGACTGCGCGGATTCATCAGCCGTGCCCTAGCGTGGACGGCATGGCACGACGCACCGCAGTGGTCACCGGGGCGAGCAGCGGCATCGGCGCCGCCACCGCCCGCACGCTCGCCGACGCCGGGTTCGAGGTGGTGTGCGTGGCCCGCCGCACGGATCGCATCGAGGCGCTCGCCGATGACATCGGAGGCCGCGCGGTCACGTGCGACCTCACCGACGCCGACCAGGTGGCAACGCTGGCCGAGTCCGTCGGCCCGACGCTCGACCTGCTCGTCAACAACGCCGGCGGCGCGATCGGGCTCGAGCCCGTCGCCCAGGGCGACCCGGACGACTGGCGTCGGATGTACGAGATCAACGTCATCGCCACGCTGCAGGCCACCCGGGCCCTCCTCCCCGCCCTGGAGGCCGACGGCGGCGGGACGATCCTGAACGTCGGCTCGACGGCCGGCCGCATCGCCTACGAGGGCGGCGGTGGGTACACGGCCGCCAAGCACGCCGTCGCGGTCATGACCGAGACCCTGCGACTCGAGCTGAACGGCCGTCCGGTCCGGGTGTGCGAGGTCGCGCCCGGCATGGTGCAGACCGAGGAGTTCTCCTTGACCCGGTTCCGCGGGGACAGCGAACGCGCCGACGCCGTCTACGCGGGCGTCACGCCCCTGACCGCCGAGGACGTCGCCGAGACGATCACCTGGGTGGCCTCCCGTCCACAGCACGTGAACATCGACCTCCTCGTGGTCAAGCCGCTGGACCAGGCCTCGCAGCACAAGGTCGCCCGCCGCTCGTCCTGACCCTCCCGCGCCGACACGAGGAGCCCTTCGGACCGGGCACCGAGCACTCTCCGACAACCCGTTGCGTTGCGCAACGGGATTTGCCTCCGGTGCCCTCGCTGCCGAATGGTGCAGGCGTTGACGTCTTCCACCAAGGAGAACCGCGTGTCCAGCCCCACCGTCGATCGGCCCGCTGAGGACGGCTCTCCGGAGGAGATCCCGACCGGCGCCGGCATGAAGGCCCCGTGGGTCTTCTACCCGGCCCTCGCCATCCTCGCAGCCGTCGTCCTGATCGCCGCCCTCTTCCCCACCGCGACGGGAGATGCGCTCACCTCCGTGCAGGAGAACGTCATCGGCGCACTGGGGTGGTACTTCACCCTGATCGTCAGCGGGTTCGTCATCTTCGCGATCTTCCTCGGCGTGAGCCGGTTCGGCGACCTGACGCTCGGCAAGGACGACGAGGACGCCGAGTTCGGCCTCCTGACGTGGTTCTGCATGCTGTTCGCGGCGGGCATGGGCATCGGCCTGGTGTTCTGGGGCGCCGCCGAGCCCCTCACCTTCTTCACCGACCCCAAGCCGGGCACGAGCGGCGACGAGGCCGAGCTCGCCACCTCCGCCATGAACCAGGTCTTCCTGCACTGGGGCTTCCACGCCTGGTCCATCTACGTCATCGTGGGGCTCGCGATGGCCTGGGCCATCCACCGCAAGGGTCGGTCCGTCTCGCTGCGGTGGACGCTCGAGCCGATCTTCGGCGACCGCGTCAAGGGCCGCCTCGGCGACGCCGTCGACGTCTTCGCGATCGTCGGGACCGTCGCCGGTGTCGCGACGTCGCTGGGCCTCGGAGTCCAGCAGATCACCGCCGGACTCGCCCGCGTGGGCATCGTCGACGAGCCCACGAACACCGTCCGCGTCGTCGTCATCGTCGTCATCACCGCCGTCGCCACGATGTCCGTGGTGAGCGGCGTGGGCCGCGGCATCAAGTGGCTCTCGAACTTCAACCTCGGCCTGGCCGGCGTCTTCGCGGTGCTGATCCTCGCCCTCGGTCCGACGCTGTTCATCTTCCGCGACTTCGTGCAGAACATCGGCGGCTACCTCGCCTCGATCGTGCCGCTGAGCTTCGACACGAGCGCCCTGACCGGACCGGAGGGCATCGCCTGGCAGGCCGCATGGTCCACGTTCTACTGGGGCTGGTGGATCAGCTGGGCGCCCTTCGTCGGCGTCTTCATCGCCCGCATCTCTCGAGGCCGCACCATCCGCGAGTTCGTGGCCGGTGTCCTGCTGGTGCCGACCCTGGTCTCCGCCGCGTGGTTCACCATCCTCGGCGGCAGCGCCATCTATCGCCAGATGACCGCCGGCGACCTCGTCGGCGAGGACGGGATCGGCGACAGCTCCACCGTCCTGTTCGACCTGCTGGAGACGCTGCCGGCGTCGGGCCTCATGTCCGGCCTGGCGATCGTCCTGGTGACGATCTTCTTCATCACGTCCTCGGACTCCGGCTCGCTCGTGGTGGACATGCTGTCCTCCGGCGGCGAGGCCGAGCCGCCAACCTGGAGCCGCGTCATGTGGTCGGTCATCGAGGGAGCGGTGGCCATCAGCCTGCTGCTCGCCGGCGGCCTCGGCGCGTTGCAGACGGGCGCGATCCTCACCTCCGTGCCGTTCAGCGTCATCATGATCGTGATGGTCCTGGCGATCTACCGGTCGTTGAAGACCGAGCACCGCGAGATCACCAGGCTGGCGCGCAAGGCCCGTGAGCGCGAGGTCCGCGAGGAGCTCTCCGACCACGTCACCGAGCAGCTCGTCGAGAACTTCGACGAGCACCTCGCCGAGCCCGTCGACGAGCGCATCGACCACGCTCTCAAGAACGGTGGCGCTGACGCCCGCTGACGTGTCCTGGTGAGCCGACGACGGAGCCCCCGACCATGATGATGGTCGGGGGCTCCGTCGTGCCGTGGCCTCAGTGCATGACGACCGGGGTGCTCCCCTGCTCGTCGTCGGCGATGTGCGCCACCTCGCGGCGGCGCGGCAGGAACGCCACGGGCACGAGCGTCACCACGAGCACGGCGAGCGCCACCCAGTAGGACCGCTGGAAGGCGTCGGCCAGGTCGACGAAGCCCTGCTGCAGGACGTCACCGGGCACCTGCAGGGCCTGGACCAGCTTCTCGCCCTGTCCCGTGTGCGAGCTCGCGGCGAGCTGCGCCGCGGTCAGGCCGCCCTCGAGGTCGGGGATGCGGTCCGAGCCGGGCAGGATCGATCCGGACTTCATCGAGTTGGTCAGCACGACCGAGATGGTGGCGATGCCGGTGGCGCTGGCCACCTGCTGGACGACGTTGATGATCGTCGAGCCGCGGGCGACGTCGTGCGCCTTGAGCGTCTTCAGGGCCGAGGTGAAGATCGGCATCATCGTCCCGCCCATGCCCAGGCCCATCACGAACAGGCACGCGACGATCTGCCAGTAGGACGTGTCGGGCGCGGTGCTGAGTGACAGACCGGTCATGCCGAGCAGGATGCCGACCAGACCGAACGGGACGATCCGGCCCACCGGCATCTTGTCCACGAGGGTGCCGGCGATCGGCATCGTGAGCATCGCGCCGATGCCCTGGGGGGCTACGAGCAGACCCGCCATCAGGACACTCTCTCCCCGCACCTGCTGGAAGTAGGTGGGCACCAGGAGCAACGCGCCGAAGAACGCTCCCGCGAACAGGAACATCACGAGCGTCGCGACCGCAAGGTTGCGGTTGGCGAACAGCCGCAGGTCCAGCAGCGGGTGCTGCGGACGGAAGGAGTAGAAGACGAAGCCGACGATCAGCGCGATGCCCACGATGCCCGGCAGCAGCACGCGGGTGGCCGCGACCGTTCCGGTCTCGGGGATGCTGGAGACGCCGAACAGCAGCAGGGCGAGTCCTGGCGACATCATCAGCATGCCGATGACGTCGAGCGTCTCGCTCGGAGTCGCGTTGTCGCGCGGGAGGACCCGGGCGGCATAGGCCAGCGCGATCAGGCCGATCGGCAGGTTGATGAGGAAGACCCAGTGCCAGGAGGCCTGGTCGATCAGGACGCCACCGAGGATCGGGCCCATGATCGGGCCGAGCAGCATCGGGATGCCGAGGATGGCCATGAGCCGGCCCATCCGGTGCGGGCCCGCGGCGCGGGTCATGATC
>JBQGDU010000345.1:0-2973 GCA_052039245.1 Aeromicrobium sp.
GTCGCTGCGGCGCTCGCTGCGAAGGGCCTGCGCGTGCTCGTGATCGATCTCGATCCGCAGGGCAACGCCTCGACGGCCCTCGCCGTGGAACACTCCGAGGGCACACCCGGGACGTACGAGGCACTCGTGGACGGCACGGACATGGACGAGCTGGTCCGTCCGTGCCCCGACCTCGACGGTCTGACGGTGCTGCCGGCATCCATCGACCTCGCCGGCGCGGAGATCGAGCTCGTGTCGCTGGTGGCTCGTGAGACGCGGCTCGACAAGTCCCTGCAGTCCTACCTCGCGGACTGTGAGCAGGCCGGCGATCGCATCGACTACGTCCTCATCGACTGCCCGCCGTCTCTGGGGCTGCTCACCATCAACGCTCTGGTGGCCGCGCGTGAAGTGCTCATCCCGATCCAGTGCGAGTACTACGCACTCGAGGGGCTCGGACAGCTCGTCCGCAACATCGATCTCGTGAGGGCCCATCTCAACCCTCGCCTGGAGATCACGACCATCCTGCTGACGATGTACGACGCTCGCACCCGGCTCTCGGCCGGCGTCGCCGAGCAGGTGCGCGGCCACTTCGGGGAGAAGGTCCTGAAGACGGCCATCCCCAGGTCGGTGCGCATCTCCGAGGCGCCCAGCTACCAGCAGACCGTCCTGACGTACGACCCGAGCTCGTCGGGTTCGTTGTCGTACCTCGAGGCCGCACGAGAGATCGGCGAGGCCGCCCACCACCACAAGGAGTCCTGATGGCAGCACGACGTGGACTGGGTCGAGGACTGGAGTCCCTCATCCCGGCGACTCCGGCCGAGGCTCAGGAGAGCGGTCTGCAGGAGGTCCACGGCGCGGAGTTCGCCGAGGTCCCCGTCGAGGCCATCCGGCCGAACCCGCGTCAGCCCCGCAGTGTGTTCGACGAGCAGGACATGGCCGAGCTCGTGCACTCCATCCGCGAGGTCGGCCTCCTGCAGCCGATCGTCGTGCACAAGGTCGGCGAGACGGACGGCAAGCCGGCGTTCGAGCTGATCATGGGGGAGCGCCGTTGGCGGGCCACCCAGAAGGCAGGTCTCGGAACGATCGGCGCGATCGTCCGCGAGACGAGCGACGACGACCTGCTGCGCGATGCGCTCCTGGAGAACCTGCACCGCTCCCAGCTCAACCCGCTGGAGGAGGCGGCCGCCTACCAGCAGCTCCTCGACGACTTCGGGTGCACCCAGGAGGAGCTCGCCGATCGCATCGGCCGCTCGCGACCTCAGGTCACCAACACGCTGCGCCTCATGAAGCTGCCGCCGGCGGTGCAGCGCCGAGTGGCAGCGGGTGTGCTCTCCGCCGGCCACGCCCGAGCCCTGCTCACGGTCTCCAACCCCGAGGTGCAGGACCGGCTCGCCGGCCGGGTCGTCGCGGAGGGCATCTCCGTCCGCGCGCTGGAGGAGATCGTGAAGTTCGGGGACACCGACGGTGACTCCGGCACGTCGCGCACCCGGACGCCCACCCGAAGCATGACCGCGCCGCGGCTGGCCGACCTCGCGGCTCGGCTGTCCGACCGGTACGACACCCGCGTCAAGGTCGACCTGGGCAAGACCAAGGGAAGAGTCACGGTCGAGTTCGCAACGATCGACGACCTGGAGCGCATCGTGGCGCTCATGGATCCTCAGAGCGACTAAGCACTAAAGCAACAAGTCGACAAGTCGACAAGTCGTCTTGTTGACTCGAAGTGGTCTCACAACTGCTCGCACGAGCGTGAAGAAGCCCCGGCAGATGATCTGCCGGGGCTTCCTCGGTGCCTGCGTCGGTCGCGGGGCTTGCGGGGGTGGTCTCGATCCCGGTGGACCGCTGACGCGGCGGGTGGCGTGTGCTGCCACGCTCAACGACGCGTCAGCGCTGCTCCACCCGACCTGCCTGAACCACTCGCTCGCGGAGCGAGCTCAGGTTCACGCGTACTCGCTGAGGTCGTTGAGGATCGCCGACTTGGGCTTCACGCCGACGATCGACTTCACGACCTCGCCCTTGTAGTAGAGGTTGATGGTGGGGAGACCGGTGACCCGGTACTGCGCGGGGGTGACCGGGTTGGCGTCGGCGTCCATCTTCACCACGGTGAGGGAGTCCGCCTTCTCGTCCGCGATCTCCTCCAGGATGGGAGCGAGCTGGCGGCACGGTCCGCACCAGCTGGCCCAGAAGTCGACGAGCACGGGACCGTCGGCCTGCAGGACCTTCTCCTCGAAGTCGGCGTCGGTGACGGCGGTGATGTCAGCCATGGTGTTCTCCTCAGATCGAGCGGTTCGGGGTGATGATGATCGGGGACGTGCGGGTCACTGGGTCAGGGCCTCGTCGCGCGCCGGCTCACCGGCCGAGTCGAGCGAGGCGAGGTACCGCTCCGCGTCCAGGGACGCAGCGCAACCGGTGCCGGCGGCCGTGATGGCCTGGCGGTACGTGTGGTCGACGAGGTCGCCCGCGGCGAAGACGCCGGGCACGTTGGTGGCCGTCGTGCCCTCCTGGACGAGGACGTAGCCCTCGTCGTCGAGATCCACCTGACCGTGGAGCAGCTCCGAGCGGGGATCGTGGCCGACGGCGATGAACAGTCCGGTGGCCGCCAGGTCGCGCGTCTCGCCGGTCACGGTGTCGCGCAGCGTGAGACTCTCCAGCTGGTGCTCGCCGTTGATGGCGGCCACCTCGGAGTTCCACGCGAACTCGATCTTGTCGTTGGCGAAGGCGCGGTCCTGCATGATCTTGGAGGCCCGCAGCGAGTCGCGTCGGTGCACGAGCGTCACCTTGCTGGCGAAGCGCGTCAGGAAGGTGGCCTCCTCGACGGCTGAGTCGCCGCCGCCGACGACCACGATGTTCTGCTCGCGGAAGAAGAAGCCGTCGCAGGTGGCGCACCAGCTGACGCCGTGGCCGGACAGCCGGTCCTCGCCGTCGACGCCGAGCTTGCGGTAGCTGGAGCCCGTGGCCAGGACGACCGCCTTGGCGGAGTAGGTGGTGCCGTCGGCC
>JBQGDU010000346.1:0-1867 GCA_052039245.1 Aeromicrobium sp.
CCGCGACGGCCACGAGCAGGAGCGACATCTCCGCCATGACCGGCCAGCTGATCGCCTCGGCGAACCCCCACGCGAACGCGAGCGCGAGCGCCCAGGGACTGCTCATCAGGCGGGCCACCCGCTGCCACGTGCGGGAGACCCGCTCGCGCACCGGGTGAGAGGCGAGCGAGGACGCGACCCGCTCACGCAGCACCTCCGGCTCCGCGTCGCTCGGTCGGACCGGCTCACCGATGCGCACCTCCATCGGCGTGGGGGAGAAGCGTCCGTTCTTGGGCAGGATCTCCCGGGTCCCGAGCAGCGCGACCGGGACGACGTCGACGTCGAGGTCGCGGGCCAGTCGGGTGGCGCCGGCGGCGAACTCCCCCACCGACCCGTCGACGGTGCGTGTGCCCTCGGGGTAGACGACCACGGTCCGCCCGTCCTCCACGGCGGGCCGGGCCGCCTCCAGAAGTGCGCGATACGCGCTCTTCCCGTCTGCCGCCCGTTGCCCGGCACCCCCTCCGTGCTCGTGCCGACGCACGGGCAGTGCCCCCGCGAGACCGGTGACGGCGAGTCGTCTCCACCACACGTCGAACCAGTAGTCCGCCGCGGCCGCGAAGACCGGCTTGCCGTGGGTCGGCAGCGCCGCCATGAGACAGGCGGTGTCGGCGTGCGAGGCGTGGTTCGCGACGAGGACGCGCCCCCGGCCGTCGCTCGTGGGCGGTAGCGAGCCAGTGACCGTGAGACCGCCTGACAACGACGTCACGACGCGCCACAGCTGACGTCGGGCCAGGCTCGGCAGGTGGACCCTCATGCCGCGCCGCTCATGCCAGCACCGCCGCGAGTGGGAGCACGAGCAGCAACGAGTCGACGCGGTCGAGCAGGCCACCGAACCCCGGGAGCCAGCCGCCGGCGTCCTTGACCCCGGCCTGTCGCTTGAACATCGACTCGAGCAGGTCGCCCAGGACACCGCCGACCGCCACGGCGACGACGAGGCCCACGGAGATCGTCCCGAGGATTGTCAGCACCACGAACGCGCCGATGACCGACCCCACCAGTCCGCCGACGGTCTTGTTGGGGCTCAGCGGGGAGAGCGGACGGCGGGCCCACCCGAACCGACGGAACCCCTTGCCGCCGCACCAGGCGGCGACGTCGGTGGCGGCCGCCGCGAAGCACACCAGGAACGCGTCCTCCCACAGGATCACCAGGTGCGCGAGGGACCAGCAGATCCACACCGAGCCGAACCCGGTGAACGCGGCGCGGCGGACGCCGTTCTCCAGGTCGCCGGAGAGCACCGACGGCAGCGCGCACAGCAGCACGACGAGGGGCACGAGCGCGAGGTAGGTCGGTGCCTGCCAGGCCAGCAACGGATACGCGACCGCGAGCACGTAGAGCAGGGCGCGGTCCGGCGTCGGCAGCTGGGCCAGGGCGGCGTACTCGCGCACCGCCACGAGCGCCAGCACGATCGCGAGCGCCGCGGTGGGGCCGTGGCCGACCCTGATCGGGATGCCGACGACGGGCACGATCATCGCCCTCGTCGTCCACTTCTGGTTGAGCTCGCGCTTGCGTGAGGCCGCCACCGCGATGCCGGCGAGGCCGAGCACGACGACGGTGACCCAGAAGAAGAAGACCCCTCGCCCGGTGACGTCGACGTCGAGCGGTCCGAGGGAGAAGTCGAGCACGAGCGAGCTGCGGTCGAGGTTGAGGATCTCGACGTACCAGTCGGTGAGGTCGAAGGGGAGGGTGTCGTCCATCAGGCGCTCAGCTCCCGGTGGGTGGCCACGAGGCGCGTGGTCGTCGTCAGCAGCGACCCCGCGACGAACAGCCCGGCCCACCACGGCATGAGTGCCGGGAACGCAGTGGCGACGACGGCCAGCAGGCAGCGCTC
>JBQGDU010000347.1:0-2231 GCA_052039245.1 Aeromicrobium sp.
CCCGGCAAGCCGCAGGCCCTCATCGTCTGCCCCACGCGCGAGCTCGCCATCCAGGTGGCCGGTGACGTCGCCACGGCGTCGAAGATCCGCGGTACCCGCAACGTCACGATCTACGGCGGTGTCCCCTACGAGCCGCAGCTCGACGCCCTAGAGGCGGGCGTCGACATCGTCGTCGGAACCCCTGGCCGCATCCTGGACCTCGCCAACCGCGGCGCCCTGGATCTCTCGCACGTCAAGTCGATGGTGCTGGACGAGGCCGACGAGATGCTCGACCTCGGCTTCCTGCCCGACGTCGAGTCCATCCTCGCCAAGACGCCGGAGACCCGGCAGACGATGCTGTTCTCGGCCACCATGCCGGGCGCCATCGTCGGTTTGGCGCGCAAGCACATGCGCCACCCGATGAACATCCGCGCGGAGAGCGCCGAGGACACCCAGATGGTGCCCACCACGGCGCAGTTCGTGTGGCAGGCCCACGAGCTCGACAAGGCCGAGGTGCTCGCCCGCATCCTGCAGGCGGACGACGTCGGACGGGTCATCATCTTCACCCGCACCAAGCGCACCGCGCAGCGCGTGGCCGACGACCTCGCCGACCGCGGCTTCCCGGCCTCCCCCCTGCACGGCGACATGGCCCAGGGCGCTCGCGAGAAGGCCCTGCAGCGCTTCCGCGACGGCAAGATCAACATCCTCGTCGCCACCGACGTCGCGGCGCGCGGCATCGACGTCGCCGGGATCAGCCACGTCATCAACTACAACTGTCCGGAGGACCACAAGACCTACGTGCACCGCATCGGGCGCACGGGGCGCGCCGGCGCCACGGGCATCGCGGTCACCTTCGTCGACTGGGCCGACCTCACACGCTGGAAGCTCATCAACGCCGAGCTCGGTCTGCCGTTCGAGGAGCCGCAGGAGACGTACTCCACCTCAGAGCACCTGTTCCACGACCTCGGCATCCCGCGCGACGTCAAGGGTCGTCTGAAGCCGGCCACGCCCAAGGAGCCCCGGACCGGAGGCGGACGTGGCCAGGGCGGCCGCGACAAGGGTGGCCGTGACGGCACCCGTTCCGGAGGCGGCCGGGACGGCCAGGGTGGCGATCGCCAGAACGCCCAGGCCGCGGAGAACGGCGGCGGGTCGGGCAACAGCCGGAACCGTCGGCGACGGAACCGCAACCGCACGCGCGGCGGCCAGACGGTCACCAAGTCCGACTGACGCGCCCCCGTCCATCGGTGCCTGAGCAACCTTCCGGTCGGGCACGCGCTCGATCGGTGCCTCAGCAACCCAAAGCGGGCTCTTCGGGTTGCTGAGGCACCGATATACCCCTCACCCGACCATTCGGTTGCTCAGGCACCGATGGACAGGTGGGGCGGGCGAGGCTGGTGGGGCGGGGCTCAGGCCTCGGTGACCACGACGGTGGTCCCGACGTCGGCGAACTTCCACAGGGCGACGGCGTCGTCCCGCCACTGCCGGATGCACCCGGCCGAGAGGGCAGTGCCGAGCTCGTCCTTGGTCTGCTCGAGGTCGCCGTCGTTGTTGGTGGGAACGCTGTGGAAGCCGATGGGCGCGTTGCGTCCCTCGGTGAACCGGACGAAGAACTCCATCGTCCCGGAGTAGTCGAAGCTGGTGGCGTGCCGCGATCGTGACGACACCGAGTACGTCCCGGGATCGAGGTTGTCGTGCTTGCTCCCGGAAACGAGGTAGGTGCGCTCGACCTCGCCGTCACCTCCGACGATCCAGACCCGTTGCTGTCCTTGGGAGAAGACCACGCGGCGCCCCTCGCCGGACTGCTCGGGCGGGGCCGGCGGCTCCTCGGCCCGGGTGCTCGACTGCTCCGGCCCCTCGGGAGCCTCGAGGAGTGGCAGGGTCGCGCTCAGGAGGTCGGGCTCCGTGGAGTCCGCGACGAGCTGGTCGGCCGAGGCCGGTCCCCCGCGGAGCTGGGACGCGACACCGGCGCCGCCGATGACGAGCGTCAGGGCGACTGCGCCCGCCAGGGCGCCGATCCGGCCGCGCCGCACGGCGCCGGGCCGACCGCTCCCGCCTCGTCGGGCGCCGTGCCGACGATCGCGGGGCGATGCTCGGTGGCGGGACACGAACCAATCCTAGCGAGCGGTCGCTCGTTCGAGCAGCAGGGCCGCGACCTCGCGGTAGGCCTCGGCACCCTTGTGGCTGCTGTGGGTGGCGAGGAGGGAGCGCCCGATGGCCGGGGCCTCGGCGAACCTGATCGACTTCGGGATCGG
>JBQGDU010000348.1:0-6877 GCA_052039245.1 Aeromicrobium sp.
CGACCAGCGACTGGGGGCTGTTCCTGACGGCCTGCTGCGGCTGGCTGACCCTTCCGACGGGCGCAGAGTGCCTCCAACGGTTCGTGCTGGTGCGGTCAGTGGCCTCCACGCGGTTGGTCGAACGATGTCAATGTGATATCACTTTAGACATCCACCGACGCACGAGAAGGAGCGCGACATGACCGAGTCGGACCTGAAGGGGCAGGACGTCGTCGAACCAGCCGTTGAGGACCTGGTTCCCGAGCCGACCATCACCGAGCGCCCTGCCTACAGCACCTCCGGCGTCGCGATCGCGATCCTGACCACCGTCGGGTTCGTCGCCGGCACGGGACTCGCCGTCTGGGGCGGTATCGAGAGCTGGATCCTGGTCGCCGTCGTCGGCGGCGTCGTCGCGGCGGTGAGCCTCGCGCTCATGTGCGGGCTCACCCTCGTCGCTCCCAACGAGCCGCGCGTCCTGCAGGTGCTGGGCGGCTCCTACGTCGGCACCCTGCACACCGTGGGCCTGCGTTGGGTGAATCCCCTGACCGGTCGGACCAAGGTGTCCACCCGGATCCGCAACCACGAGACCGGCAAGGCCAAGGTCAACGACGCCGACGGGAACCCGATCGAGATCTCCGCGATCATCGTCTGGCGTGTGGAGGACACGGCCCGCGCCTGCTTCGAGGTGGACGACTTCATCGAGTTCGTGGCGATCCAGACCGAGGCGGCCGTGCGGCACATCGCCGGCAGCTACCCCTACGACGCCGACGGCCGCATGTCGCTGCGCGAGAACGCCGACGAGATCACCGCCAGGCTCTCCGCCGAGGTCGACGACCGGGTCCGGTCCGCCGGGGTCCGGATCATCGAGTCGCGCATCAACGGGCTTTCCTACGCGCCGGAGATCGCGCAGGCGATGTTGCGACGCCAGCAGGCCGGGGCCGTCGTCGCGGCCCGTCAGCAGATCGTCGAGGGAGCCGTCGGAATGGTCGAGTCGGCGCTCGAACGGTTGGAGTCGAAGGACTTCGTCGAGCTCGACGAGGAGCGCAAGGCCACGATGGTCAGCAACCTGCTCGTGGTCCTGTGCGGCGATCGCGACGCCCAGCCCGTCGTCAACACCGGCTCGCTGTACTCCTGATCCGACGCCATGGCGGTCGAGCGCAAGAAGGTGCTGCTGCGTCTGGACCCGAAGGTCCACGACGCGCTGGCGAGGTGGGCGTCGGACGACCTGCGGAGCGCGAACGCCCAGATCGAGTTCCTGCTCCGCGAGTCGCTCAGGCGCGCCGGTCGACTTCCGGGTGACGTCGAGCCGCAGCGTCGTCCTGGTCGACCGTCGCGGGAGTGACGGCGGCCGCCGCCACGTCGGCCAGGGGGGTTGCCGTGAGGCCGAGCAGGCGGTCCGAGGCAGAGGTGTCGACGCGGAGCTCGCGCTCGAACATCGGGAGCGTCCCGGCCACCCCTCGACTGCCCGGGTGGATCGCGGCGACGCCTCGCAACAACCACGACGGCACCAGTCGTACCCTCACGTCGGCCTGGCCCGCGGCCTCGGCGTAGGCCGTCGCGAGCTCACGCTGCGTGGCATGGAAGCTGGGCGCGAGCAGGAAGCGGTTCGGCTCCGGCGGGAGCTCGGCCGCACGCACCATCGCCGCCGCGAGGTCCGGCAGGTAGGTCCAGGGGTGGACGACGTCGACCGCGCCGACCGGTCGAACGGCTCTGCCTGCGGCGGCGGGGCTCGCCATCCGATCGCCGCCGTGGGCGTTGGGTCCCGTGTCCGGGCCGACGTAGTCCGACGCCGCGACGCTGATGGTGCGCGCCGGGGAGGCCGAGCGCTGCTCGAGCAGGCGTACCCGGATCTCGCCGAGGGCATGGACCGGCGCGTGCGACGAGGTCTCGGTGATCGTCGTCCGGGGGTCGAACGCGTACAGGCTCTCGGGGAAGACCACGGTCACGTCGTTCCGCGCCGCGACCTCGAGGACGATCGCCTCCAGGGGTGGCAGCTCGCGCTCCCAGACGTCGGCGCGGTAGGCCGACGCGTGCAGGCACAGGTAGAGGGACGAGACTCCGGCCAGGGCGCTCGCGAGGGCCTCGGGGTCGCGGGCGTCGAGGACGATCCGCTCCACGCCAGGCAGGTCGGGGCCGGAGCCGGAACGGCTGGCGATGCGGACCGGGTGGCCCTGGTGCGACAGGTGGGTGGCGACACTGGTGCCGATCGGGCCGGCTCCGATGACGAGGGTGTTCATGGTGGCTCCTGGATCAAAAGGTGAACAGTGTTCTCGATTTGAGTATGCAGCACGACGTGACTCAATTCAAGAACACCGTTCGCAAAAACGACTTGACGACATATCCAAGTGGGCGCATCATCAGAGAACGCCGTTCACGAAAGGTTGGTCATGTCCACGTCTGCAGCTCCCGCGGTCCCGCCCCCACGGGACCGGCTCGCCCGGCTCCTCATGGCGCTCAACGCCGCTCTGGCGCTCGTCGCCGGCGTCCTCGGTGCGGGCGCGGCGCTCGCCGCCCCCGAGGGCCAGATCATCGTCGAGTGGTGGCGGGCGCTGGGGTTCCTGGTCTTCTCCGCCCTGTGGCTGGTCGTGGCCCTGCGTCCCCGGGGAGCGCCGGGTGCATGGGAGGTGATCCTCGTGCACAAGACCGCGATGGTGGTCGTCGCGGGCCTCACGGGTGCCGTCGGAGCCGGGGAGGTGATCGCGGTCGACGGCTACCTCGCGGTCAGCACACTTGGCGCCTACCTGGCCTGTCGCGGGTGGCTCGGTTGGCGGCCCGTGGCCGCGGAGCGACCGATAGCGTGGGACCGTGCCGACACCCCGTGAGCTCGCCAGGGAGCAGATGTTGCGAGACATCGTCCGGGTCGGCCGAGAGCATCTGGCGGCCCGCTCGCCGTCGGAGCTCTCCCTCAGGGCGGTCGCTCGCGACCTCGGCGTCGTCCCGTCGGCGCTGTACCGGTACGTGCGGGACCGCGACGCCCTGCTGACCCTGCTCATCGTCGACGCCTACGACGAGCTGGGTGAGGAGGTCGAGGCGGCGATCGGCGCGGCCTCGCGGCGCAGTCACCGTGCCCGGGTCGAGGAGGCCGTCGTCGCCCTGTGGGGATGGGCCAAGCGCGAGCCGTCGCGCTTCGCGCTCATCTACGGCACGCCGGTGCCCGGCTACCACGCACCCGCCGACACCACCACCACGGCGGGTACCCGTGTGGCTGTGGCGCTGCTGCGGCTCGTGGAGGATGCTCATCGCCGGGGGCGTCTGACGCCCGTCGACATCCGGCTCTCGCGTCCCGTCCGAGCCGACATGGAGGCGTTGCGGCGCGAGTACGACCTCTCGCTGCCGCCCACCAACCTCGCCCGCCTGCTCGGCCTGTGGGCGGCCGTCGTGGGCACGGTCCTGTTCGACGTCTTCGACCAGTGGGGGCCGCAGACCCTCACCGACCGCGAGGACTTCCTGCGAACCCAGGTGGCGACACTCTGCGAGACCGTCGGTCTCTGAACTCAGTCGATCAGTTCCTGGATCCCGACCTTGTACTGCGCGATCACGGCCACTCCGGAGTCGTCCCTGTCGAGGAACAGCACCTCGTGACCGCCGTTGTCCACTCGCTCGTCGATGCGACCGGGTCGACCGGTCAGCTCCCGGTAGTAGTCGAGAGCCTCCTGCTGTGAGCCGCACGCCATGTACACGTCGAGTCCGGTGCCGCGCGCCTCGCTGAGCACGTAGATGTTCGCCCGCATGCGGATCAGTCTACCGCGATGACAACCGGGGTTGTCATCGATCGTCGGCGGGATCTACCCTCAATCAGTGGAGATCCACCCGAACGCACTCAAGCGGGGGTTCTCCGAGAACGACCTTCTTCACGCCTACCGCAACGCTCACGTCATCGTGCCGCACAAGGTGTCCCCCGACCGGGACCTCTACATCGGACCGCTGCCGGATGGGGCGTTGCTGGAGCTCGTGATCGAGGATCCGGACACGGATCGCGCGATCATGATCCACGCGATGCACCTACGCAGGAAGTTCTACCGATACCTGGAAGGACCACGGGCATGACCACCTCTTCGCACCGCCGGCTCGACGTCGAGGGCCTCGAGCGCGATCTCGACGACCTCGATGTCGATCCGGCCGATGCGGTGGACGCCACGCCGCTCGGGCACCTCCACCAGCTCGTCGGCCGACGTCAGGCAGCCATCGACCAGATCGAAGTGGCCGTGGCTCGAGCCCGCCGGGCGGGCATCAGCTGGGGAGATGTGTCGCGCGCCCTCGGGGTCAGTCGGCAGGGCGCGAGGCAGCGCTACGGACATGTCGAGGCGTCGTCCAACGTCGTGGTGGGTCTCTTCGGGAGCACTGGCCGGTCCAGCGGTGCACGGGTCTCGCTCGCTCTGCCGGTGGCCGGCTGAAACCGCAGCAGGTCACCCGAGCAGCAGCTTGCGCGCGAGCGCGCCCACGGCGTCGGACTCCACCAGGAAGCCGTCGTGCCCGTGGAGGGACTCCACGACGTCGAGTCCTGCGCAGCCGGGAACGTGCTCGGCCAGCTCGGCCTGCTGGTGCAGCGGGTAGAGCCGGTCCGAGTCGATGCCGGCCACCAGCGTGCGGGCGGTGATGCGCGAGAGCGCCTCAGCCACCGAGCCGCGCCTGCGAGCGACGTCGTGGCTGTCCATGGCGCGGGTGAGCACGAGATAGGAGTTGGCGTCGAACCGACGCACGAGCTTGGCCCCGTGGTGCTGCAGGTACGAGGCCACCTCGAACCGGCCGTCTCCCTGGACCCGTCGGCCGAACCGCTCCTGCAGCTCCGGCTCGCTGCGATACGCGACGTGGGCCACCTGCCGGGCGACGTCGAGTCCGGCCACGGGGCCGCGTTCGGCGGCGTAGTAGTCACCACCCGCGAAGTGGGCGTCGGCGAGGATGGCCGCTTGCTGGGCGGAGGAGAGGGCGATCTGCTCGGCAGAGGCCTGGGCCGAGGAAGCGAGCAGGAAGAGTCGTTCCACCCGGTCCGGGTGCTCGACGGCCCACTCCACGGCGCGCATCCCACCCGCGGACCCACCCACCACGCAGGCCCAGGCGTCGATGCCGAGCAGGTCGGAGAAGACCGCCTCGGCGCGGACCTGATCGCGCACGGTCAGTGCGGGGAATCGGCTCCCGTAGGGCTGCCCGTCGCCGGCAGGGGACGAGGGTCCGGTCGTCCCCTGGCAGCCACCCAGGATGTTGGGCGCCACGACGAACCACCGGTCGGTGTCGATCGGCAGGCCTGGACCGACGACGGCGTCCCACCAGCCCGGCGATGGATGACCCGGACCTGCTGGTCCGTGCACGTGCGAGTCGCCGGTCAGCGCATGCAGCACCAGCACGGCGTTGTCCCCGGTGAAGGTGCCCCACGTCTCGTAGGCGACGCGCACGTCGGGCAGGACGGACCCGGATTCCAGGCGCAGGTCGCCGACGTCGGCGAAGAGTCGGCCACCGACAGGATCTCCCTCCCGCCACGCTCCGGTGACGGAAGGGAGATCCTGGACGTGCAGTGGTGTCACTGGGCGGCGCGCAGTCCCGCCTCGAGGTCGGCGAGGATGTCGTCGATCCCCTCGAGGCCGACGGCCAGGCGGACCAGGCCCGGGGTGACGCCGGTGGCGGCGTGCTCCTCGGGGGTGCCCTGCGAGTGCGTCGTGCTGGCGGGATGGATGGCGAGCGAGCGGACGTCGCCGATGTTGGCGACGTGGCTGAAGAGCTCGAGCGAGTCGATGAAACGACGGCCGGCGTCGATGCCGCCCGGCAGCTCGAAGGTGAGCACCGCTCCCGCACCGCGGGGGACGTACTTGTCCGCCAGCTCCTTGTACGGGTTGCCGTCGAGCGAGGCCCAGGTGACCTTCTGGACGTCCTCGCGCGACTGCAGCCACTCGGCCACCGCGCGGGTGTTCTCGATGTGACGCTCGACGCGCAGGCTCAGGGTCTCCAGGCCCTGGGCCAGCAGGAAGGCGCTGAACGGTGAGATGGCCGGGCCGACGTTGCGCAGGTACTGCACCCGCAGCTTGGCGATGAACGCCGCCGGTCCGAGCGCCTCGGCGAAGACCAGCCCGTGGTAGCTCTCGTCCGGGGTGGTGAAGCCGGGGAACTTGTCGCCGTGGGCGCCGTAGTCGAACGTGCCGCCGTCGATCACGACGCCGGCCACCGTCGTGCCGTGCCCGCCGATGTACTTGGTGGCGGAGTGGATGACCGTGTCGACGCCGTGCTCGAGCGGGTTGAGCAGGAACGGCGTCGCGACCGTGTTGTCGACGAGGAACGGGACGCCGACCTCCTTGGCGACCGCAGCGATGGCCTCGAGGTCGAGGATGTCGCCCTTGGGGTTGCCGATCGTCTCGCCGAAGAACGCCTTCGTGTTGTCCTGGGCGGCCGCCCGCCAGGCGTCGGGGTTGTTGTTGTCACCCTCGAGCGTCACCGGGATGCCCAGCTACGGGAAGGTGTGGCGCTGCTGGGCGTGGGGCCGGCCGTCATGGTGGCCCCACGCGACGATGTGGTCACCCGCCTCGGCGACGTTGGTGAGCGCACCGGTGGTGGCGGCCTGGCCGGAGGCGAACAGCAGCGCGCCGACGCCCCCCTCGAGAGCGGCGAGACGCTGCTCGACCGCGTCCTGGGTCGGGTTCATGATCCGGGTGTAGATGTTGCCCGGCTCGGCGAGGCTGAACAGGTCGGCGGCGTGCTGGGTGTCGCGGAACTGGTACGACGTCGTCTGGTAGATCGGCAGTGCTCGGGCGCCCGTGGTCGGGTCCGGCTCCTGGCCGGCGTGGATCTGCTTGGTCTCGAACGACCAGTTCTCGCTCATGCGTGCTCCTGGAGTGCGGGGATGAGGGAAGCGTGAACCCACCGTGACACCATGCGACGCATCGTGGGCAGACGTCTCGTCATGCGGACGTCA
>JBQGDU010000349.1:0-2830 GCA_052039245.1 Aeromicrobium sp.
GTGATCGACAACTCCTCGGCGTTCCGCAAGGATCCGGCCATCCCGCTCGTGGTCAGCGAGGTGAACCCGCACGCCATCCCGGCCCCCGCCGACGGCGGGACCGGCCCAGGCGGGCGCGGCATCATCGCCAACCCGAACTGCACCACGATGGCCGCCATGCCGGTGCTCAAGCCGCTGCACGAGGAGGCCGGGCTCGTCCGGCTCGTCGTCGCCACCTATCAGGCCGTCTCCGGCTCGGGACTGGCCGGCGTGCGCGAGCTGCACGAGCAGGCCGAGGCGGTCGTGGAGCACGCGGACGGACTG
Organism: Aeromicrobium sp.; assembly: GCA_052039245.1. Taxonomy (GTDB): domain Bacteria; phylum Actinomycetota; class Actinomycetes; order Propionibacteriales; family Nocardioidaceae; genus Aeromicrobium. The sequence goes on from JBQGDU010000349.1 coordinate 304, forward strand.
GTTCTCGACGGCGGTGCCGTGGAGTTCCCTGCGCCGCAGGCCTACGTCGCGCCGATCGCCTTCAACGTCCTCCCGATGGCTGGCAGCGTCGTCGACGACGGCAGCGAGGAGACCGACGAGGAGCAGAAGCTCCGCAACGAGAGCCGCAAGATCCTTGAGCTCCCCGACCTGCGGGTCGCCGGCACGTGCGTTCGAGTGCCCGTCTTCACCGGCCACTCGTTGAGCATCCATGCCGAGTTCGAGCAGGACCTCACTCCCGAGCAGGCCACCAAGCTGCTGGAGCAGGCCTCGGGCGTCGCGCTCGTCGACGTTCCCACGCCGCTGCAGGCGGCCGGCGCCGACCCGAGCCTCGTGGGGCGCATCCGCGTCGACCAGAGCGCGCCGGAGGGCAAGGGTCTCGTGCTGTTCGTGAGCGGCGACAACCTGCGCAAGGGCGCCGCGCTCAACACGGTGCAGATCGCCGAGCTGCTCGTCTCCTGACGTGACCCGGGCCAGCACCGTCGTCGTGCGTCGGCGTCGCCCCGAGGACGCCGCCGCGCTGCTCGCCGCGCTGAGGCCGGTCCACGAGCAGGACGGCTACCCGTTGCACGCCGTGCACCTGACGAGCGACTGGCTCTACGACGGTCTGGAGGACGCCTGGGTGGCCGAGGTCGACGGACGTCTGCTCGGGCACGTCGCACTCTCTCCCGATCATCACCTCACGCGGTTCTTCGTGGCCACCGATGCCCGTGGTTCAGGCGCAGGAACGGCACTGCTCGCCACCGTGGAGGCATGGGCCGACGAGCGCGGTGTGGTGCTCGAGCTGGACGTCGTAGAGCACAACACGGACGCGCAACGGCTCTATGAGCACCGCGGCTGGGACCGCACGGGGACCATTGTCGCCACGTGGGTCCGTGAGAGCGGCCCGTGGCCCGACGCGTTCACGTACTGCCGACGACCCCGCTGACCCGACTCGGGGTCGCCTGGGGTGAAGGACCAGGGTCTTCCCCGAGGTGGGAGAAGCGGGACGTCCCTACGCTCGCGGACATGTCATCGGGGATCTCGCAGGACCAGCACAGCCAGGCGCGAACGCCGCGCCGCACGGGGCCGGTCCGACTGCTCGTGGTCGCGAGCGCGATGGTCGTGGTGCTCGCCGTCGCCGCCTCCCCGGTCGGGGCCGCGTTGACGGTGGAGCACACCGACGCGGTGGCCGGTCACGTCGAGCAGGTCCGCGACGACCTCGACCTGCCGCACGTCTCGGTCGTGGTCAGCGACGGTGAGGAACCGGTGCTCGAGCGGACCTTCGGCGAGGGGCGAGGTCTCGGGCCCGACTCGCAGGTCCTGGTGGGGTCGGTCGCCAAGTCGATGACGGCCACCCTCGTCGCCCAGCAGCTGGAGCGCGGCCGTCTCGCGCTGGACGACGACGTCGAGTCGCTGCTTCCGTGGACGGACCTCCCGGACGTCACCGTGGAGCAGCTGCTGACCCACACGAGCGGCTTCACCGCTGCGGACGGACTGGCGGTGTCCGAGCGCGGTGCGACCGGACCATCCGCGGTGCGAGGGGCGGTCGAGGATCTCGAGCGCTCCGGCGCGGCAGGGCCCTACCGCTACAGCTCGGCGAACTACCTCGTGCTCGGGGCCGTGCTGGAGGAGGTGACGGGGCGCCGCTTCGCCACCGTGCTGCGCACCGACCTGCTCGAACCCCTCGGGATGGCCGACACGACCGCCCTGCGCGACGAGGCGGACCTCGTCGAGGGTCACCGCTGGTGGTTCGGACGACCGTTCCCGGTGGCCGGCGTGCTCGATGAGTCCGGCGGACCGTACGGGTACGTCGCGTCGACGTACGCCGATCTGCAGATCTACGCCGAGGCCCAGGCGGGTGCACGTCCTGACGTGCTGGACGAGGACCTGCTCGATCTTCTGCACGAGCCCCGGGTGGCGGCGGACGACGACTCCTACGGACTCGGCTGGCGGGTGAAGGGCGACGGTGCCGACCGCGTGGTCCACCACACCGGAGCGAGCCCCGGGTACTTCGCGCACGTCGTGGTCCGGCCGTCCGACGGTCGCACGGTCGTCGTGGTCGCCGACGCCTACGGCGAGGCGCAGGCGTTGCCGCTCGCCACTCTCGCGACCGACGTCCTCGCGATCACCGACGGCGAGAGGGTGGACGCTGTCGACACGGATCCGTTGTTGTCGCGAGCACCCTGGGCTCTCGCGGGGCTCTCGCTCCTCGGGCTCGGGATCGCCGCGACGGCCCTGGCCAGGCCTCGACGTCGATCCGCTCGCCTGGTCGGTGCCGCGGGGACGCTCCTGGTGGTGGTCCTGGCATGGTTCTCGCCCCAGCTGCTGGGCAGCCGGCTGGGGGTGCTCCGCATCTGGGCGCCGGACATCGCCTGGTCGCTCGTCGCGGTGCTCCTGGCGTGGGCGCTCGCGACGCTCGTGCTCCTGGTGCGTCGGCCCGGCTGAGCCTCAGCGCGAGGCAGCGAGCGCCACGAGGTCGTCGAGAGCCGACGGGTCGGCCAGCGCCCCCTTGGTGGCGGCCTCCTCG
>JBQGDU010000350.1:0-3861 GCA_052039245.1 Aeromicrobium sp.
GGTTCATGAACGACTGGACCCGCGACTTCGCGGCCAGAACACCGGACGCGCTGTGGTCCGCGACGTTCTACCCCGAGCCCGAGGCCGCCGAGTACGTCCCCGCGCTCGTCGAGGGCGGCGTGGAGATCTTCAAGGCCCACCTGCAGGTGGGGGAGTTCGCCGCCGACGACCCGCTGCTCGACCCGGTCTGGGGCACCCTCGCCGAGAGCGGCACGCCGATCATCCTGCACGCGGGCTCCGGGCCGGCGCCCGGCGGGCACACCGGGCCGGGCGGCGTCGCACGCGTCATGGAGCGGTTCCCGGGGCTGCGGCTCGTGATCGCGCACCTCGGCATGCCCGAGTACGCCGAGTTCCTCGACCTCGCCGACCGGTTCGAGAACCTCCACCTCGACACCACGATGGCGTTCGTCGACTTCTTCGACCAGCCGGACGACCCGTCGCTGCCGTCGCGCATGCTCGACCTGCAGGACCGCATCCTCTTCGGCACCGACTTCCCCAACATCCCGTACGTCTACGCCCACCAGGTGGAGGTGCTCCAGCGCCTTGACCTCGGCGACCACTGGCTGCGCGACGTGCTGTGGAACAACGCCGTCGGGCTCCTCGGTGACCCGACGACGCCCGACGTGAACTCCCGGTGACGTCGCGGGTCGACCCTTGCGGTCGACGCCGCAGCCGGGTGAGGGTGGGGACATGAAGACTTCGGGGGGAGTCAGGACGTCGATCCTGGCCTGCATCGCACTGTCCTTCTCACTGCTGCTCGCGCCGCCCGCGCTGGCCGACCCCGAACCGGGGTACTACGACGCGGCCGACGGCAAGAGCGGCGCGGCGTTGGAAGAGGCGCTGCACGGCATCATCAGCGAGCAGGACACGCTCTCGTACAGCCAGGTGTGGGACGCGCTCAAGGCGACCGACGAGGATCCGGACAACAGCGCCAACGTCGTGCTGCTGTACTCGGGCGACTCGCGGTCCAAGGACGGCAACGGCGGCAATCCGGGCGACTGGAACCGCGAGCACACGTGGCCGCAGAGCCGCGGCGACTTCGGGACGGCCACTGGTCCCGGCACCGACCTGCACCACCTGCGACCCAGTGACGTGCAGGTCAACTCCACCCGGGGCAACAAGGACTTCGACACCGGCGGCGGTTCGGTTGACGGCTGCTCCGGCTGCTCGACGGACGACGACTCGTTCGAGCCGCCGGACGTCGTCAAGGGCGATGTCGCGCGGATGATCATGTACATGTCGGTCCGCTACGAGGGCACCGACCAGTGGCCCGACCTGGAGGCCAACGACTCCACGTCCAACGGCTCGTCGCCGAACGTCGGCAAGATCTCGGTGCTGCTGGAGTGGCACGAGCAGGACCCGCCGTCCGCGTTCGAGCAGCGCCGCAACGACGTCATCGACGAGCAGTTCCAGGGCAACCGGAACCCCTTCATCGACCACCCCGAGTGGGCGGGGTCGATCTGGGGCTGACCCAGGAGCGAGTCAGCCTGGCCTGACCAGCCCGTGCTCGTGTGCCAGCACCACCAGCTGCACGCGGTCGCGCACCTCCAGCTTGGCGAGCAGGCGCCCCACGTGCGTCTTCACCGTCGCTTCCGACAGGTGGAGCCGGGCGCCGACCTCGGCGTCGGAGGCCCCACGGGCCACCTCGACGAACACCTCACGCTCTCGCTCGGTGAGCCGCTGGAAGCCCTTCGGCTCCGACGTCGCCCCGGGGAGGGCGGGGAGGACGTGGTCGATCAAGCGGCGGGTGGTGCTCGGTGCGATGACCGAGTCGCCACGGTGCACGACACGCACCGCCTCGACCACCTGCTCGGCCCGCGCGCTCTTCACCAGGAACCCGCTGGCCCCCGCACGGAGCGCCGCGAACGCGTGCTCGTCGAGGTCGAACGTGGTGAGCACGACGACCTTGGGCGCATCGGGCAACGCCACGATGCGCTCCGTCGCGGCGATGCCGTCGAGCATCGGCATCCGGACGTCCATCAGGACCACGTCCACCCTTGTGCTTCGTACGGTCTCGACCGCGGAGGCGCCGTCCGCCGCCTGTGCCACGACCCGCATGTCGTCCTGGGAGTCGACGATCATGGCGATGCCGTCGCGCACGAGGTCCTGGTCGTCCACCACGAGGACCCTGATCTGGTTCATGACGCTCCTCCACGGGTGGGGACGGCGGCCCGCACGACGAAGCCGTGGGGTCCTGCTCCGGTCTCGAGGGTGCCTCCGACGGCCCGCACCCGCTCCTGCATGCCGGTGAGGCCACGACCCGCAGGCGCGGGGATCGCGGGGCCGCCGTCGTCGGCGACCTCCACCGTCACGGCGTCGTCGCCGCCGGACAGCGTGACGGTGACGTCCGTGCCGGGACCTGCGTGCTTGAGGACGTTGGTGAGCGCCTCCTGCACGACGCGGTGCAGCACGAGCTCGACGGCGGGTGACGCCGCCACGTCGGGCTCGATCCGGTGCTGCACCCTCAGACCGGCGGCCTCCGCCTCGGCGAGGAGCCCGGTGAGGTCGGCGAGCGTCGGGCTCGGTGCCCGGTCGGCGGTGTCCGGGTCGAGGGCGTCCAGCAGTCCGCGCATGCCGAGGAGTGCCTCCTGCCCCGTCCGGGCGACGTTCTCGAGGGCGGGCACGACGACCGACGGGTCGCGCGAGGCCATCATGCGGGCCCCCTCGGCCTGGCTGACCATCACGGCGAGCGAGTGGGAGACGACGTCGTGCAGCTCGCGGGCGATGTGGGTGCGCTCGTCGCGGCGTGCCCGCTCGGCTAGGGCGTCGTCGTAGCGGGCCCGGACGAACCGGAGCCGCCCCAGCGCCCACGGGACGGCCACGGCGGCCGCCACCGCTACCACGAGGTGCCCGCGCCACTTCAACGACCCGAGGTCGTCGACGGCCGCGACGTCGACGTTCCACAGCCGGACGATCGTCAGGAGCGCGCCCACCGCTCCGATCGCGAGGGCACGCGCGGCGTCGACCGCCGGGCGTGACGCGGCGACGGAGTACAGCAGCACACTGAAGACCAGCGAGCTCGGCACGAGCACCACCGGCACCGCGGTGCCGTAGGAGCTCCCCAGCGCCTCCGCGCTGACGTCGGGGACGGCCACGAGGACGAGCATCCCGACGCACCCGGCCACGTAGACGACCCCGGGGCTGACCCGACGCAGGGCGACGCCCACGTGCAGGAGGGCGAGGACGACCACGACGGCGGCACGGGCGCCCGCCGGCCAGTGGGCGCGGAGGACGACGTCGAGGCTCGCGGGCAGCAGCACGGCGCCGAGCACGAGGGCCAGCGCCGCGTCCGCGAGCCACGGGCGCGGGCGTGTCCATGCCTCCAGCGCGCCGGCCCCCCGAGGTTCCTCCACGTGGTCATCGTAGGAGGAGGGCGCCGTCCGGGCGTCCTCCTCGAGGAGGACCTGCTCGCGACCCGAGGACGACGCGCCGCACCGCCGGGTGGGACGACGGTGGGGACATGAACACGACAGACACCGAATCGAGGACCGACAGCCGCCGCGCACTGCGCGAGGGCGCGCTCGTGCTGACCGTCCTCGCCTGCCTTCCGTACCTCGCGCTCAAGACCGCCTGGGTCCTCGGCAGCGACGTCGGCATCCCCGCCGACAGCGTGCTGCACGACCGCCCGGGCACGATGATGTTCGCCAACGGCCTCAGCATGGTCATGGAGCTGACGGCGGTCGTCCTTGCCTTCGTGCTGGCGCGCCCGTGGGGTCGCCGCGTCCCCGCCTGGCTCGTCGCCGGCCCGGCGTGGATCGCCACGGGTCTCCTCGCGCCGATCGTTCTCGCCTTCCCGTTGGAGACCCTGCTGGGAGTCGCCTCCGGCAGCAGCGAGCCGCCGGCGGAGTTCCTCGAGCCGTG
>JBQGDU010000351.1:0-1549 GCA_052039245.1 Aeromicrobium sp.
CGTTGGGTCCGAGGAAGCCGGTGACCGTCCCGGGCCGGCAGGTGAAGGAGACGTCGTCGACGGCACGGAAGTCGCCGTACGTCTTCGTGAGGTGTTCGACCTGGATCATGTCCCCTACCCTGCCCCAGCACGGCCCTCGACACATCCGTCCGCCGACGGTATGTCGTCAGCCGAAAGGATGATCTTGTCCCGGCCGGTCGTCGGACGCCCCGGTCCGCGCGGCCACCTACGCTGTCCCACGTGAACGCCGCCACGCCCCCTGAGCTCACCCGCTGGGGCCACACGTGGCGCTACGGTCTGACGCTCCTGATCTCCGGACTCGCCTGGAGCGAGCTGATGGTCTACCAGTGGCAGAACGTCCGCTGGTGGTTCTGGCTGGATCTGGTGCTCGGCGTCGCGACCCTGGTCCTCACCTGGTGGCGGCGACGCTTCCCGTTCACCGTCGCCACGGTGACGGCGCTGGCCACGATGGTCTCGGGATCCGCCGGCGGCCCGGCCACCCTCGCCCTGTTCTCGCTCGCCACACGACGCCGCTGGCGCGAGATCGTGCCGGTGGCCCTGCTGAGCGTCGCGTGCGGCCTGGTCCTCAGCGGCGCGAGTGTGCCCAACGAGACCGACCCCCGTCTCCTGGTGCACACGCTCGTCGCCGTCATCGGTGTGACGATCGGCTGGGGCATGTACGTCGGCTCACGGCGGGAGCTGCTGCAGACACTGCGGGACCGTGCGCGGACCGCGGAGACCGAGCAGTTCGCGCGCGTCGCACAGGCCCGCACCGCCGAACGGGCCCGCATCGCACGGGAGATGCACGACGTGCTCGCGCACCGCATCTCCCTGGTGACCATGCACGCCGGAGCGCTGACCTACCGCGCCGACCTCCCGCCGGACCAGGTCGGCGAGACGGCCCGGATCATCCGCGACACCGCGCACCAGGCCCTGACGGACCTTCGCGAGGTCCTCGGCGTGCTGCGCGAGGACAGCGGCGACGCGAGCCCGGAGCTGCCTCAACCCGACGCCACCGACCTTCCCGAGCTGTTCGACGACGCGCGCCGCAACGGCATGCACCTGCAGGTACGCACCTGTGACGTCGAGCTGGCCGAGATCCCCTCAGGCGTCGGGCGGACGGTCTACCGGGTGGTGCAGGAGGCGCTGACGAATGCCCGCAAGCACGCCCCGGACACCTTGGTGGAGATCGACCTGACCGGTTCCCCTGGTGAGACGCTCCTCGTGAGCATCACCAACCGGCTGCCCCTCGGTGACCCGCTGGACGTGCCTCGGTCCGGGCTCGGCCTGATCGGCCTGCGGGAGCGGACCGAGCTGGTCGGCGGGAGCCTGACCCATCGTGTGGCGCAGGACCGGTTCGTCCTGCAGGTGCGGCTACCGTGGCCCCCGTGACGACACGAGTCCTGATCTGCGACGACGACGGCCTGGTCCGGGCCGGTCTGGGCCTCATGCTCGGCGGGGAGCGGGACGTCGAGGTGGTCGGCGAGGTCGGCAACGGACGGGCCGCGCTCGAGGCCGTGCTCGCCGGCGGCGTGGATCTCGTCCTGAT
>JBQGDU010000352.1:0-3286 GCA_052039245.1 Aeromicrobium sp.
CGGCTCGTACGCCTTCGAGACCTACAAGACGAAGAACGACGACGACCGCGCCCCGGGCGTCGAGACGGTCCAGGTGCTCACCCCGTTCGCCCGCCAGACCACCACGACGGCCGCCGTCGACCGTGCCGCCGTCGTCGCCCGCGCCGTCAACACGGCTCGTGACTGGGTCAACACCGCACCGGCCGACCTTCGACCCCCGGCCTTCGCCGACGCCATCGTCGCCCTCGCCACGAAGGGCGTCGAGGTCACGGTCTGGGACGAGAAGAAGCTCGCCAAGGAGGGCTGCGGGGGCCTGATCGGCGTCGGCGCGGGCTCGGAGGTCCCGCCGCGGCTCGTCCGGCTCAGCTACTCCCCCGCCGAGGCGGTCACGCACCTGGCTCTCGTCGGCAAGGGCATCACGTTCGACTCCGGCGGACTCTCGATCAAGACCGGCACCGGGATGCAGACCATGAAGATGGACATGGCTGGTGCGGCCGCCGTCGTCGCCGCCGTCACGGCCATCGCCGAGCTCGGCCTGCCGATCAAGGTCACCGCCTGGGCCTGCCTGGCCGAGAACATGCCCAGCGGAAGCGCCACTCGGCCCGGCGACGTCCTCACCCTGCGTGGCGGGCGGACCGTCGAGGTGCACAACACCGACGCGGAGGGACGCCTGGTGCTGGGCGACGGGCTCGCGCTCGCCGCGGAGTCCGACGCCGACCAGGTCGTCGACGTCGCCACCCTGACCGGTGCGTGCGTCGTGGCCCTGGGCGAGCGGACCACCGGCCTGCTCGGCAACGACGACGCACTGCGCGACCGGATCCTCGCCGGGGCCGAGCTCGCCGGCGAGCCCACCTGGGCCCTGCCGATCCCGGAGGAGATCACCGAGGCGGTCACGTCGTCCACGATCGCCGACGTCCGCCAGCACAACCCCAAGCCGTACGGCGGGACGCTCTACGCCGCTGCCTTCCTGCGGGAGTTCGTCGGCGAGAAGCCGTGGGCCCACCTCGACATCGCGGGGCCCGCGTGGAACGACGGCGGGGTGCGCGGCTACACGTCGCGCGGGGGAACCGGCGCGGCGGTGCGCACGCTCGTCCGTCTCGCCGAGGACCTGTCCGACGCATGAGCGCTCACGCGCGATGAGCGCGGCTCCGCCACCGCGCAGCGAGGGGACCGCAGTCGCGCTCCAGCGGCGGCTCGCCCGAGAACAGGTCGAGAAGCGGCTCCCGTCCGTGGCCGCGGCGCTCGTCCGCGACGGGGAGCTGCTCTGGTCCGGGGCCGTGGGTCACCTCGACGGTCGCGCGGGCACCCCCGAGGCCACCCCCGCGACGCAGTACCGCATCGGTTCGCTCACGAAGACGTTCGTCGCCGTGCAGGTCATGCGGCTGCGTGACGAGGGCCGGCTCGATCTCGGCGACCCGATCACCCGGCACCTGCCCGAGCTCGACCTCCCGGTCAGCGTGGCGCAGCTCCTGAGCCACACGTCGGGTCTGCAGGCCGAGACCGCCGGACCGTGGTGGGAGCGCACGCCTGGCGACGACTGGCCCGCGCTGCTGGCGAGTGGACCCACTCTCGTGTTCGCTCCGGGTACGCGGTTCCACTACTCCAACGTCGGGTTCGGAGTGCTCGGCGAGCTCGTCGCGCGGACGCGTGGCGCGCCGTGGCCCGACGTCCTCACCGAGGAGGTGCTCCAGCCGCTCGGCATGCGCCGGACGACCTTCCGTCCGCAGCCGCCCAGTGCCCCGGGCCTGGCGGTCCACCCGTTCGCGGACCTTCTGCACATCGAACCCGAGCACGACGCGGGTGCCATGGCACCCGCCGGCCAGCTGTGGTCCAGCGCCGACGACCTGGCCCGCTGGGCCGCGTTCACGGCCGGGCACACCGGCGGTGTCCTCTCCGCAGAGACGCTCGCGGAGTCACAGCGCCCCGTCGCGCTCTGGGACGATCCCTCCAACGCCTGGGCGACCGCGCACGCGCTCGGCTGGCAGGTCAGCACCGCACACGGTCGCCGCTTCGTCGGGCACGGTGGGTCCATGCCAGGGTTCCTGGCCCAGCTCAGGGTGGACGTCGCCACCGGTGACGGTGTGATCGTCCTCGCCAACGCGACGTCGGGGCTGGGACCACTCGGCGCCGACCTGCTGCGCCTGCTCGGGGAGCACGAGCCGATCGCCCGCGAGCCGTGGACGGCCCGACCCGGGCAGCGCGACGACCTCGACATCGTCGGCGACTGGTTCTGGGGCACGGCTCGCTTCACCCTCACGCTGCGCGACGACGTCCTCGTCCTCGGGGAGCCCGGCCTCGGGCGCGGCGCGAGGTTCGCTCCCGCCGCCGACGGTTGGCGTGGCCTCGACGGGTACTACTCCGGCGAGACGCTCACCGTGCGCCGCGACGCCTCCGGCCGACCCGTGCAGCTCGACCTCGCGTCGTTCGTCTTCACCCGGACGCCGTACGACCCCTCAGGAGAGATCCCCGGCGGTCTCGAGGGTGGCTGGTCCTGAGTCTCCCGGGCCACGTGTCAGTGAGCCCGGCGCGCGTGGGCACGAGACGCCAGCACGACGAGCGTGGGCGACGCCGGGTCAGCCGGAGAGACCGGGTCAGCCGGAGAGACCGAGGACCTCGGCCGCTGCCTCGACCTCGTCCCACTCGGTGCGGTCACCGCCGCGCCGGTCAGGATGAGAGCGGACCCGGGCCTTCTTCCACCACTCGCGCAGCGTCTCCTCGCTCGGCCGTCCGCTGACGCCGGACGCACCCGCTGAGACCTGCAGCGTCGCGATGGCGTCGCGCTCGCGGGGCGACGGTGCCCGGTCGGCCGCCGGGCGCCTGGCCGACCCCGACCGTGCGCCCTCGGCGGCTTTCTGCCGCACCGCGTAGTCGCGCATCCGCTGCGGGTAGCCCACCCGGTTGGTGTCGTAGACGGGGATGCCCGCCTTCCTGGCGAAGTCGGCGGCGGCCTTGGACGAGGCCACCCGTCGACGCAGGGACTCCCCGTCGCCGGCCACCAGCACGACCGTCGGCTCGGAGAACGTGGTCGGGGGTTCGACGTACGCCTCGACACCGGTGCGAGTCTGCGCCCAGTCACGCAGCGCGGCGAGGTCGTCGCGGGTGGCACGACGGTCCGACGAGGCGCGTCGGCGGCCGAACAGAGGCATGCCGACCAGTGTGCCCGACGCCAGGTCGCAGAGGCTCGGAGAACCTACTCGCGAGTCGCTCACCCGAGTGGTGGGGGTGACCGTTCGGGTGACAAGATGGCGACAGACCATCCACGAGGAGGAACAGTGGCGGACGGCGCTGCGGAAACCAACAACTTCGA
>JBQGDU010000353.1:0-7301 GCA_052039245.1 Aeromicrobium sp.
AGAGCGGAGATGGTCTCGCCGGAGCCCGCGACGTTGCGGTTGCTCTGCTGGGCGCCCTCGTAGCCCTCGGTCAGTGAAACGCGATCGGCGTTCATGGAACTTCCCCCTGTGGAGAGACGACAATTGCTTTCACCGTACCAAGGGCGATCGGAGAGCGCACCCGTGATGAGACGTCGGTCACAGGTCCTGGTCGTCCGGCATGACGGCGGTCTGCACGAGCGACGTGCCCCCGTCGCGGTTGATGTACATGGCCCGCCCCTTGGGCAGGCGCCGTGAGACGTGACCGCCGACGAGGCGGCCCTCCATGCGGTCACCGGAGAACATGAAGCCGGGTGCGCTGAGGTCGATGAGGCGCTGGATGAGCGGCTCGAACACCGCGCGACTCATGCCTCCGGTGCGCCGGGCGAGGACCAGGTGGAAGCCGAGGTCGCGACCCTGGGGGAGCAGGTCGACGAGGCCGAGCAGGGGATCGCCCTGCGACGTGGCCACCAGGTCGTAGTCGTCGACGATGACGAAGACCTCGAGTCCCTTCCACCAGGAGCGCGTGCGCAGCTGCTCCGACGTGACGTCGGGGCCGGGGACGCGCGCGTTGATCGCTCCGGCGATGCTCCCCACCATGCCGGCTGTCTGATCCGCCCCGGTGGAGTAGGCGAGCAGGTAGTCCTCGGGCACGACGTCGAGCAGCGAGCGGCGGTAGTCGACCACGGCGATGCCGATCTCGTCCGAGGAGTGGGTCGAGACGAGGTTGTGGATGAGCAGCTTCAGCAGGTTGGACTTGCCGGTCTCGCCGTCGCCGTAGACCTGCAGGTGCGGGTCGCCGCCCCACAGGCTGATCTCCGCGGGCCCGAGGTTGAGCTCGGAGAGACCCACGAGGGTGCCCTTGTCACCGAGCTCGATGGGCGGCAGGTCGGAGAGCTCGACCCGGCGCGGCAGCACCTTGACCCGCTCGACGGTCCGGTCGCCCCACTTGCCCTTGATCGCATCGACCAGGGCGCGCTGGTCACGGTCGAGATCGTTGTACTCGTCGTCGCCCATGGGATCCGGTGCCGGGACCTGCAGCACGGGGAGCGCGGTCTGGAAGAGATTGGCGGCCTTGCGGGTGCCCGTGATGCCGCGACCGGTGGAGTCCCTGGGGATCTGCTCGCTCACCGCGCGCTCGAACTCGGACTCGTAGGCGTCGTTGAGCCGCAGCTCGATGCGGCCGCCGATCGAGCCCTGCATGCGCATCCGCACCTGCATCGCCTGGGTGACCGTGATGACGACGTGCACGCCGAAGTTGCTGCCGCGGGCGGCGATGTCGGCGATCGCGTAGTCGAGGTCGTCCCACTCGTCGCGGAACGTGCCCCAGCCGTCGACGACGAGGAAGACGTCACCGCGCTCGCTCTCGGGGAGGTCGCCCGCCGCACGGGCCTGGCGGAAGCCGGCCATCGACTCGAACCCGCGGTCCCGGAACATCGCCTCGCGTCGGTCGAGGACGGTGCGCACGTCGTTGACGGTGCGCTGGATGCGCTCGGGGTCGACGCGCGAGGTCACGGTGGCGACGTGCGGCACCTCCTGCAGGGCGCTCAGCGAGCCGCCGCCGTAGTCGATGCAGTAGAAGACGACGTCGCCCGGGGCGTACGTCATGGCCATGGAGAGCACCATCGTGCGCAGCAGGACCGACTTGCCGGTCTGCGGCGACCCGGTGACCACCAGGTTCGCCCCGCCGCCGGTGAAGTCCCACTCCAGCGGGAACTGGGCCTGGTGCTTGGGGTCGTCGACCAGGCCGAGGACGGCCCGGCACGTCGTGGCCGGAAGGGTCGTCTCCAGCGAGACCAGGTCGCCGACCGGCAGCCGGTCCGGCAGCGGCTCGAGCCAGACGGGGCGCACGGGCGCCGCACCGGCTCCGGAGATCTGGTCGCACAGCACGTCGAGGACGCTCGGGTCGGAGGCGGCCACCTCCGAGGTGACGGCCTCGGCGGCTTCCTCCGCCTCGGCGGCGGCCTGCTGCGCCAGCCAGGCGCCGATGCCGTTGACCGCGACGTAGGGCACCACCGGGACGGCGGTCTTGGGGCCGTCGCTCGGAGGAACGTACGGCGAGGAGACGAGGGCGGCCTTGAAGCGCTCGAAGACCGTCGTGTCCACCTTCAGGTACCCCGAGCCCGGCTCGGGCGGCAGATGGAAGGCGTCGGGGACGCCGATGGCGTCGCGACTCTCGGACTCCGAGAACGTGCGCAGGCTGATCCGGTAGGACAGGTGCGACTCCAGGCCGCGGATCTTGCCCATCTCCAGCTTCTGGGTGGCGAGCAGCAGGTGGACGCCGATGGATCGACCGATGCGACCGATGGCCACGAACATCTCGGCGAAGTCCGGCTTGGCGGTGAGCAGCTCGGAGAACTCGTCGACGATGACGAGCAGATGGGGGAGCGGCTCGAGATCCTCGCCGGCGTCGATCCGGTCCTGGTAGGCCGTGACGTTGGGCAGGTTGCCAGCCTTCTTCAGGATCTCCTGGCGACGCTGCATCTCGCCGTACAGGGCGTCGCGCATGCGGTCGACGAGCGTCAGGTCGTCCTGGAGGTTGGTGATGGAGCCGGCGATGTGCGGGATCTGCTCCATGGAGGCGAACGTGGCGCCGCCCTTGAAGTCGACGAGCATGAGCGCCAGCCGGTCGGGGCCGTGCCCGATGACGAGCGAGCTGACGAGCGTGCGCAGCATCTCGGACTTGCCGGAGCCGGTGGCGCCCACGACGAGACCGTGCGGCCCCATGCCGCCGTGCGCGGACTCCTTGAGGTCGAGCAGGACGCTCTGCCCCGTCGACCCGACGCCGATGGGCACGCGCAGGAGGTCGCGCAGGGCGCGGGGGCGCCAGGTCCGACGAGTGTCGAGACGCGCGGGGTCGTCGACGCCCAGGATCTCCGGCAGGCCGACGGTGTCCGCCAGGCCGTCCTCGCCGACGTCCTCGTGGGTGAGCCGCAGCGCCGAGATCTGGCGTGCGACGGCGCTCTCGGTGCCGGCCGGGAGCACGTCCATGCGGAACGGCTCGGAGCGGGCCGAGCCGGTGACGGTGCCGTGGTCGTCGATCTCCAGCCGCAGGTCGACCGTCTCCGGCTCGCCGCGCTCGTCGGCCAGCAGGGTGATGACGTGGACACCGAGGGCGGCCAGCGGTACGGCCGGGTCGGGCGAGGTGAGGTGCTGTCCCGCCGGCAGCCCCTCGGCGTCGACGAGCACCACGAGGTGGGAGGGCTGGACGAACTCGCCGCCCCGGGCACGGGAGTGGCGATCGAGTCGGGCCTCGAACTCTGGGGCGAGCATCTCGGCCATCGCGGGGACGGACGTGGCGACCCGTCGGGCCTGGAGGTCGCCGTCGAGCTGCGTGGCCTCCTGGACGTGGGGGAGCCACTTCGTCCAGTCCCACAGCGGCGCCGTCTCGTCCGAGCGCACCACGGCGAGCTGCACGTCGTTCGGCCCGTGCAGGACCGCCGCCTGCGTCAGCAGGTGCGTGGCCATGGCGCGGCGGGCCCCCGCGCCGCCGCGGACGCACAGCTGGCCGACGCGGGCGAGGGGGACGACGATGGGCTGGTCCCGCAAGGTGGCGTAGCGCTGCTGCAGCTCCTGCGCGGCCTGCAGGCACACCGGGTCGAACTCGTTGAGCGGACCGGTGTCGGCGTCCATCGTGAGCCCGGCGGCAAGGGGGACGTCGCCGGTGCCGAGCCGCAGGGCGAGGAAGTCCACGTGCGAGAGTCGGCGTTCCCACCGGCGGGCGTCGTCGTGGGCGACGTCCCACAGCTGGTCGGCACGCGGATGCCGCCACGCCTGCTCGGCGCGCTGGGAGGCGATCTGCTCGCGCACCGTGTGGCGCAGCGACTCGATGTAGTCCAGGTACCGCTCTCGGCTCTCCCGGACCTGACGCTTGGCGCCACTGCGCTGCGAGATCACCATCAGTGCGCCGATCGTGATGGCGCCGATGAGCGCGAGGAACGCGGCCACCGCCACGATGGGCCGGTCCTTCTGCGTGATCGCGATGGTGATGGACCCCGTGCCGCCCATGATCGGCATCATCATCATCCCGGCGCCCGCCATCGGCGGAGAGCCCTGGCCGCGGTTGGGAGGCGGCTCGATCGACAGCGACGTCGACGTCCGCTCTGGCGGCGCGAGGCGCGCGGGACGCTTGACCAGTGTCGTCGTCACGGTGAACACCCGTCTGTCGGTCGTGCAGGAGGTCTGGGGGCAACGCTATGCTCACCACCGCCAGCGACATCCGCAAGGGGACCGGTGCCGGCCTCCTCGGACGGCAGCGAACCCGACGGCACCGCTCGTGGCGACGACGACGAGTCGGCGCCACCGACGACGTGAGGGGGCCCGACGTGCTGACGGCGTACAGCCGAGTCACCGTGGTGACCGAGCAGCGCACGATCGACCTCGCCCTGCCGAGTGCGCTCCCTCTCGCCGACGTCATGCCCCAGGTGATGCGGTACGCCGCACCCGAGCAGACCGGTGCGACCCCGACCACCTGGTCGCTCGGCCGTCTGGGCGGCGCCACGCTCCAGCTGGTCCAGACCCTGGAGGATGCCGGGGTCCTCGACGGCGACGTCCTGGAGCTGCGCGCCCAGAAGGACGACGTCTCGCCCGCACTCGTGGAGGACGTCCGCGACGCCGTCGAGGACAGCGTCGACGCCGCCGGTGGCGTGTGGTCGCGTCGCACCACGGGCTCGTTCGTCGTGCTGGCCAGCGCGGGGGTGCTCGCGGTGTGGGCCCTCGTGGCCATCGTCTCCGCCAGCGTCTTCCCCGGGTCCACGCTCGGCCGGCTCGAGGGCCTCGCCCCGGCCGCGACGGCCTGTCTCGGTCTGCTGCTCGCCTCGTGGTGGGCGGCCGCGAACGCCCGCCCGGTCGACGTGCAGCTCTCGGTCGTGGTGGCGATGGTGTGGGGAGCTCTGCTCGGCCGGTCCGTCGGACGCGAGCTCGACCTCGACGCCGTCCTGGTGCTCGGGTGTGCCGCCGTGGGAGTCGCCGCGGTGGCGGGCGCGGCCAGGCTCATCACGGAGGAGGCCACGGCGCACGCCGCCTTCTCGGTCGTGGTCCTCGTGGCCCTGGGCGTGCACGTCGTCGTGGACGTGGCGGCCGTGCCCTCGGACCAGAGCCTGCGCGTCCTGCCGGTGCTGGGTCTGCTCGTCGTCGGCGTGCTGCCGAGGGTCTCCTTGTCGGTCGGCGGTCTGGCGAGCGCCGACTACCGGGTTCGCCACGTGGGCCAGCTCGACCTGCAGACGTTGCGGCGTCGCTACCGTGCCAGCAACGCGATCCTGATCGGGTCGCTGACCGGCATCGCTGCCGTGGTGGTGGCCGCGGGTGTCGAGCTCGACCTCTCCGGTCGGCCCTGGGACCGCACGCTGGCCCTCGCGCTGGGTGCTGCGGCCCTGCTGCGGGCCCGACTGTTCTCGCGGACCCAGCACGTCCTGCCGTTGCGGATCGCCGGGCTCGCCGTGGCGGTCGTCGCGGTGGTGAGACACGTCGGGTCCGACGCCTCGCTGGTCCCCTACCTGCTTCCGGTGACGGTGGTCGTGGCCGGCATCGCGCTGGGCCTGGCGGCCGTCCCCATCTCCGAGATCACCCGGGCCCGGGTGAAGCGCACCCTCAACCTCGTCGAGTTCCTGGTCATCGTCACGTTGCTCGTCGTGTGCGCCGGTGCGCTCGGACTGTACGGCCAGCTGGGAGGTCTCTTCTCATGAGCGACGACGAGTCCGACCGCCCTGACGGCGGGCGCACCGACGGGCCGGGCGAGCCCGAGGAGACGAAGCCCGACCTGTCCGTCCTGCGACGCCGACAGGCCGAGGGGACCGCTGCCGACCTCGCCCGGATGGGCATCGACCCGCGCAGCCTCGGGCTCTCGGGGGCGGGTCAGCAGGACGTCCCCGCCGAGGCCCCCGCCGTCGAGCAGGATCCGGGACCGTCGGCGTCAGTCGTCCCGCTGCGCCCCGGCGTGGAGGTGCCCGCACCTGCTGAGCCCCTGCTTCCACCCGGGGGCACGGCCCCGTCACCGGGTGCTGGGCAGACGGTGCCCGCACCGACGGACGACTCCTCGAACCGGGCGCCCACCGTCGTCGAGCGGTTGTTGTCGCGCACCGCCGGCACGGCGCGGGCTCCTCGCCAGACCGGACGACTCGTCCGCACGATCACCAAGGGCATCACGACGGCGGACGCCGCCGACTCCGTGCTCGCCGACCGCGAGGTCGTGGACGCGGTGCGTCAGCGCCAGAGCGACCGACGGGTCGTGGCCCTGGTGGCGGGCAAGGGTGGGGTCGGCTGCACCAGCACCGCGGTGGGCCTGGCGGCGACCTTCATGGCTCTGCGCGAGGACCGCTCCGCCGTCGTCGACGTCCAACAGGGCACCACACCGCTCTCCTTGCTGTTCGGGGCGCAGCACTCGCTTGACCTCGCCGCCGCCTCGACCCTCGAGGCCGAGGCCCCGGTGCCGACCGCCGCGGCCGGCTTCGGCGTGGTGGATGCGGTGGAGTGGGACCTGCGGCCCGGGCGCCGCGACCTCGCGGGGGCCATCGACCGCCTCGGCGTCGACCACACCTTCACGGTGCTCGACGCCGGGAGCTCGGCGAGCGAGGCCGCCCACGCGGGACTCGCCCGCGCCGACCAGGTCGTCGTCGTGACGACCGCCGGAGGACTCGGTCTCGCCGCGCTGCAGGCCGCGGTCGACCGGGTCCGGGACGTCAATCCCGCCGCTGCCGGCAGCATCGTGCACGTCGTCGTCTGCCCGCACGAGGAGTCCTACCGGACCGTGCACCGCGAGGTCGTCGGGCAGCTCGGGGAACGGCCGGCGGCCCTGGTGGTGGTCCCACCGGACCCCGTCCTGGCACTCGGTGACCCGTACGACCCCGCCAAGGTCGCTGCTGCCACGCGCGAGGCGTACGTCCGTCTCGCCGCGGCCGTCGCGCTGGGGGCCACTCGATGAGCGAGCAGCCGCCCACCAGGGACGCCGGCAAGGACGCATCGAGCGAGGAGGAACCCGCGCACCGCCCTCCGCCGACCTTGGCGATGCAGAACACGCCGAACGCCGAGCGCTACGTCCTCGAGGCCGATGCGATGCGTCGGCGGCAGATGCGCTCGGCACTGCTGCACGGGAGTCGCAGGACGTGGCGCGAGCACCAGAGGGTGTGGCCGGCGCTCGTCGTCGGCATCATCGTGATCGGTGTCATCGTCGCCGGGTTCGCCGTGCTCGACGCCTTCCGGGTGACGCAGGCCAACCAGCGTGAGCAGGAGCGCCAGCGCGAGCAGCCGCCGGCCTCGGCGCCGGTCGAGCCCGGTGCGGAGTCGCC
>JBQGDU010000354.1:0-7293 GCA_052039245.1 Aeromicrobium sp.
CCCGGATGCTTCCGGGCGGACCGGGGACGGCCCGTGTTCTTCATGTTTCAACTAGGTCGGGGGTTCTCGTATTCCGACCAGCTCGTCATGTGAGGGACCTCGCGTCGGCGTCGTGGCGATCGACGTCGAGGGTGACCGAGCGATCTCCTCGACGCTGAAGGCGTTCGCAGCAGCCGTGCTGCTGGACACCATCGGTACTGGAGCTCCAGACGTCAGTGGACGTGCTCCACAGACGTGGATTCGGGCCTTCGTCGTCGTCGAGCGAGGCCTCTGGCGTGGGCCGGTCCGGCCCCTGCGGCGAGCGAGCGGGCAGACGTGGTGTCCGGCTGTCCTCCGCTCAACGGTGGGACGAGCGTGCAGTCCGATGAGACCCTGTCCGGAAGGGCTCCCGCCAGGCTCGGGCCCGTCGTCGAAGGAGGACTCGTGCTGGTCGTCGGAATGGTGCTCGCCGTGCTCGCGGCGCTGCTGCACGTCTACATCTTCTGGATGGAGTCCGTCGCGTGGACCTCGTCCTCGACCCGTCGCGTCTTCGGTCTGTCGCCCGCGGAGGCCGAGGCCACCCAGGAGATGGCCTACAACCAAGGGTTCTACAACCTGTTCCTCGCGGTGCAGGTGGTCGTCGGGGTGGTGGTGATCCTGTCCGGCGCGGTGGGGGTGGGTGCGGCACTCGCGCTGGCGGGCGCAGGCTCGATGCTGGCCGCTGCGTTGGTCCTCGTCGCGAAGGATGCGAACCGGGCCGCCACCGCGGCCAAGCAGGGGACCCTCCCGCTGCTCGCCGTCGTGGCCCTGATGGTGGGTCTGCTCCTGTAGCCCGACCATCCTTCGGGCGACGGTCGCCGCTCGTTCACCGCAGGCTCTCCGTGCAGTAGGCCAGGGCTGCGCGTAATGGGTGTGTGGAGACGCGCACGACCGTCCTCGGCCGCCGCAGCGTGATCCTCGGGGGAGTCGGGGCCGCCGCGGGCCTCGGCAGCCTGCTCGGGGTCGCGCTACCGTCACCGGCCCCCGCGAGTCGGCACCTCGTGTTCCAGCACGGGGTGGCCTCGGGCAACCCGCTGCCGCACGCCGTGGTGTTGTGGACCCGCGTCACCGTGCGCCCTGACGCCGTCGCGGGCTCCGGGATCGGCGATCCGGCCGAGGTGACCTGGGAGGTCTCGCGGACGCCCGACTTCCGGGCCGTCGTCGCGGAGGGCAGCGTCACCACCGACACCCACCTCGACCACACCGTCAAGGTCGACGCCACGGGCCTGCAGCCCGCCACCACGTACTGGTACCGGTTCCGGCACGCGCGGGACACGATCGTCGGACGCACGAGGACTGCGCCCGCCATGGAGGCCGACGTCGACCGGCTGCGGTTCGGGGTCGTCTCCTGCGCGAACTGGCAGGCAGGGCACTTCTCCGCCTACCGCCACCTGCGCGACCACGACGTCGACGCCGTGATCCACCTCGGCGACTACCTCTACGAGTACGAGCCGGGGATGTACTCCCACGGGCACCACTGGGAGGACGTGCGCCGTCACGACCCGCCGCACGAGACCGTCTCCCTGGAGGACTACCGCCGGCGGCACGCGCAGTACAAGACGGACCCCGACCTCGCCGGGCTCCACGCCGCGGTGCCGATGGTCGCGACGTGGGACGACCACGAGATCGCCGACGGGTGGCATCCGGGCGGTGCCTTCGAGCACGACGCCGGGAGCGAGGGCCCGTGGGAGGCGCGACGCCGTGCCGCGATGCGTGCGTACGACGAGTGGATGCCGGTGCGGCTCGGTGGCACGGCCGAGGTCGGCGACGGCGACCGCATCCACCGCCGGTTCTTCTTCGGCCGGCTCGCCGACCTCAGCATGCTCGACCTGCGGGGTCACCGCGACGAGCGGGTCGACGCCGACGATCCCCGCACCCAGGACCCCGATCGCTCCCTCACCGGCGCAGCGCAGGGGCGCTGGCTCGCCGACAGCCTCACCACCTCCGCGTCGCAATGGAAGCTCGTCGGCAACCCGGTCATGCTGGCGCCGATGCTCATGCCGCCGCGTCCGCGCGGTCAGGAGCTTGCGGTCAAGGCGACGACCGACCCGATGACCTGGGGCGAGGCGAAGCCCAACACCGACACCTGGGACGGCTACCCGGCCCAACGCCGCCGACTCCTCGAGGGCATCGCCGCCGCAGGCGTCGACGACGTGGTGTTCCTCAGCGGCGACGTGCACACGGCGTGGGCCAACGACATCGAGCTCGACGAGCGGCCCGTCGCCACCGAGCTGGTCTGCAGCGCCGTCACCAGCAACAACGTCGACGACTTCATGGGCACCGAGCCGCGCACCGTCTCGCTCGCGATGGAGGAGGCCATCCAGCGCACCAATCCGCACGTGCGGTTCGTGAACCTCGACGACCACGGATTCAGCATCCTGGAGCTGACGCCGGCGCAGGCGCGCATGGAGTGGTGGGCCGTCGACGACCGCCGCGACCAGGCCTCAGGAGCGCACCGGCTCGCGGTCCGTCGCGTGGCCTCGGGCGACCCGCGCGTCCTCCCGGGCTGATCAGCCGGCCAGGCCCGCACCCCTGCCGATTCGGGCACGCCGGGGTGGGCATGAGAGACTGGAACGACGCCCTCGGGCCGTGGCCGCGTCCTCTCGACGCACGTGCCCGCCCCGGGCGTCCGGCAAAGCCCACAGACCGTCAGCCACCCAGGAGTTCCGCACGTGAGAAGCACCACCGAGTCCCTGAGCCCCACCCGGGTCAAGCTCACCATCGAGGTGCCGTTCGACGAGTTCAAGCCGAACCTCGACCAGGCCTACAAGTCCATCGGCGGCCAGATCCAGGTGCCCGGCTTCCGCAAGGGCAAGGTCCCTGCGGCCATCGTCGACCAGCGCGTCGGCCGTGACGCCGTCATGAGCGAGGCCGTCAACGCCGCCCTGCCCGACTGGTACCGCCAGGCGGTCGAGGAGACCAACGTCCAGCCGCTCGGCCAGCCCGAGATCGACCTCACCAAGTTCGCCGACGGTGAGGACATCGAGATCACGGCCGAGCTCGACGTGCGTCCCGAGCTCACCCTTCCCGACCTCTCGACCATCTCGGTCTCGGTGCCCGACGCCGAGGTCACCGACGCCGACGTCGACGAGCAGGTCGACGCCCTGCGCGAGCGCTTCGCCACCACGAAGGACGTCGACCGTGCCGCCGCCGACGGGGACGCGCTCACCATCGACCTCGTCGCCAAGGACGAGTCGGGTGAGGTCATCGAGGGTGCGGAGGCCGCCGGCATGCCGTACACGGTCGGCTCCGGTGTACTGCTCGAGGGCCTCGACGAGGCCGTCTCCGGACTGTCCGCCGGCGAGGAGACGACGTTCTCCACCGAGCTCGTCGGTGGCGAGCTCAAGGGCACGCCGGTCGTCGTCACCGTCAAGGTCGTCGACGTCAAGGAGCGGGAGCTTCCCGAGCTGGACGAGGAGTTCGTCCAGACGGCCTCGGAGTTCGACACGGTCGAGGAGTTCAAGGCCGACGTCCGCGAGCGTCTGGTGCGCGGCAAGCGCATGGAGCAGGCCAACGAGGCCCGTGACCTCGTGCTGGACGAGATCATCGGCAAGGTCGAGGCTCCGCTGCCCGATGAGCTGGTGAGCTCCGAGCTCGGCGCGCGTCGTGAGCAGATCGCGCAGCAGCTCGCCCAGGCCGGCCTGACCATGGAGGGCTACCTGGAGAACGAGGGTCAGACGGCCGAGGAGTTCGAGGCCGAGCTCGACCGCCGGACCCGCGACTCGATCGTCGCCCAGTTCGTCCTGGACCAGATCGTCGCCGACGACGAGATCGGCATCGAGGACGCCGAGCTGAGCCAGCACATCATGCAGCGCGCCCAGCAGTCCGGCCAGGACCCCAACGCCTACGTCCAGCACATCATGGAGCACAACCACGTGCCCGAGATGGTCAGCGAGGTCCTGCGCGGCAAGGCGCTCGCCTCGCTCGTCGAGGGCGTGACCGTCACCGACGAGTCCGGCAACGACCTGCGGCTCGCCGAGCTGCGCGGCGACGGCTCCTACGCTGACGAGGCCGGGGACGCAGAGGACCCCGACGAGTCCTGAGCACACCCAGGCTCTCCTGCTGACGCCCGCGCACCTCACGGTGCGCGGGCGTCGCACGTTCCCGAGTGGCGCAAGGTCGACCCCGAGTGGCGCAGTTGCGCGCGACACGCCGTCTCACTTTCGCGAACTTGCGCCACTCGCGGGTTCGGGTGGTGTCTGAGACGTGAGCAAGAACTCTGGTGGAGGCGGTTCCCAACGCGTTCGGATACCGGCAGTATGTAGACATGACCTCCGAGCCCGCGCGCACCACCGACGTCGCCGCGCTGGCTCTCGACCACGTCGACCGCCTCGTCGTCGGCACCGTGCGTGACGTCCACCAGGCCGTGGCCGCACGTGCCTTCCGTGCCACCCGTCTCGTCGGCAGTCGTGTCCCGGAGTCCCTGCACGACGCCGTCGCCACCTCGGTCTACGGAGCCCTCTCCGGCGTGCTGCGCGTCAGCAGCGGCTCGGTGCGGGCACTGTCGGCCCGCGGTGTCGGCCGACCGGTCGAGTCCAGCAGGTTCGGACGCAGCGTCGTCGCGGCCGTGAACGGTCTGGTCGGTGACGAGCTGAGGATGCTCGACGACCCGCAGGCGATCGTCATGGGCGTGCGTGCCGAGGGTGCGGACGTCCCGACGACGCGCTGGCAGGTCGGCGACGCCTTCCGTGGGGCGGGCGGCCACCTCGTGGTCCTGCTGCACGGGCTGTGCGAGAACGACGAGTCCTGGCAGCTCGGCGCACGCCAGCGCGGCTCCACCTACCTGCAGCGCATCGTCGAGGAGACGGACGGCACGCCCGTCACCATCCGCTACAACACCGGTCTGCACGTGTCCGAGAACGGCAAGCACCTCGATGCACTCCTCACCCAGCTCGTCGAGGCGTGGCCGCAGCGCGTCACCCGCGTCACCCTCGTGGGGCACTCCATGGGCGGGTTGGTCGCTCGCGCCGCCACCAACCACGCGACCGCCGCAGGGTCCACCTGGCAGCACCTCGTGCGTGACGTCGTGTGCCTCGGGACGCCCCACGCCGGCGCCAACTTGGAGAAGGTCGCGCACCTGGGGTCGCGAGCACTGCGCTTCTGGCCGGAGTCGCGACCGTTCGGGACGATCCTCGACACCCGGTCCGCGGGGATCGTGGACCTTCGCCACGGCTACATCTCCGCCGACGAGTGGGAGGGACAGGACCTGACGGCACGCTGGGGTCTGGATCGCATCGCCGCCGCGCCACTGCCCCAGGCGGAGTACCACTTCGTGGCCGCCACGCTCGGCGCCTCGCAGAAGCACCCACTCAGCAGCGTCCTGGGCGACCTGCTCGTGCACTTCTCCTCCGCCACGGGGGTCGGACGTGCTGGACCGATCGTCGACGGCGCACGGTTCGAGTACGTGCCGAGCGCGCACCACTTCGCCCTGCTCAACCACCCGACCGTCGGTGACTGGTTGATCCGTTGGATCAACGCCGAGCACCGAGAGGCCCGGGCCCTCGCGGCCGCGGTCCACCACTGAGGGTCCACCCCCTCTCCCGCGCCCGGCGACCGTCGGGCGCGACGCCCCCGTCGAACGAAGGAGCACCATGGTCAACCGCGAGCGCATCGAGGCGACGATCGACATCGACGCACCGCCGGCCGACGTCTGGGCGGTGGTCTCGGACCTGCGACGCATGGGGGAGTGGAGCCCGCAGTGCAAGAAGATGATCATCCGCGGTGGTGAGGTGGCGCAGGGCACCCGCACGATCAACATCAACCGTCAGGGCTGGAAGGTCTGGCCCACGCGCTCGTACGTCAAGGTCTTCCAGCCGGAGCGGGAGCTGGCGCTCAAGATCGCGGAGAACGGCACCGTCTGGACGTACGAGCTGGAGCCGACCGCCACCGGCACGCGGCTCACCGAGCACCGCACGGCCCCGAACGGGGTCTCGAGCCTCTCGAACACGTTGACCAAGCACGTGCTCGGCGGGACCGAGAACTTCGAGACGGACCTCGAGAAGGGCATGCAGCAGACCCTCTCGAGGATCAAGGCGGCGGTGGAGCAGGGGAGCTGACGTGCCACCCCGGTTCCCCTCCGAGGGCTTGGCGCCGCTGGAGGCCGACGTCACGGTCGACGCGACCGTCGGACGGGTCTGGGAGGTCGTGTCGGACCTGCGGACCATGGGCGAGCGCAGCCCCGAGACGGTGCGGATGCTGATCAGCCGGTCGCCACGGGTCGGCTCCCGCGGGCTCAACGTGAACCGCAAGGGTGCCGTGATCTGGCCGACCACGACCCGCATCACCCGGTGGAAGCCGCCGACCCACGACGGTTCCGGTGCCCTCGCGTTCCACGTCGGCCCGACGAACGTCGAGTGGTCGTACGAGCTGACGCCCACGCAAGACGGTGGGACCCACGTCGTGGAACGTCGCACCGGCCTGCCGCGCGCCGGACTGGTCGTCCGACTCGCCGGTCGATGGGCCATGGGTGGGGCTCAGAACCACGACGTGGAGCTGCTCGAGGGCATGCACCGGACGCTCGCCGCGGTGAAGGCCGACGCCGAACGCCGGTGAATGTCGCGTGCGGCGCGACCGGCGATGGATACGCCGTCGGCGAACAGGGGGTGTCCGCGCGTGTGTCCGGACCTCTCGCCCTCTAGGGTCGAGGACGTGAACACATCAGACGCCACTTCGCCGCAGGCGGCCGTCGGCGACGCCGGGCCGGCCGACCTCGATGGCCACATCTACCAGCGCCTCCTGAAGGAACGCATCATCTTCCTCGGGTCGGAGGTGCGTGACACCAACTCCAACGCCATCTGCGCCCAGATGCTGCTGCTCAGCGCCGAGGACCCGGACGCCGACATCTCGCTGTACATCAACAGCCCGGGTGGTTCGGTCGACTCCGGCATGGCCATCTACGACACCATGCAGTTCATCTCCAACGACGTCTCCACCGTCGCGATGGGTCTGGCGGCGTCGATGGGACAGTTCCTGCTCGCCGCGGGCACGCCCGGCAAGCGGTACGCGCTGCCGCACGCGCGCATCATGATGCACCAGCCCTCCGGCGGCATCGGCGGCTCCGCCTCGGACATCAAGATCCAGGCGCAGCAGTCGATCCTGCTGAAGAAGCAGCTCAACGAGCTGCAGGCCCAGCACACCGGGCAGTCCAAGGAGCAGATCGAGCTCGACGCCGACCGCGACCGCTGGTTCACCCCGGAGCAGGCCAAGGACTACGGCTTCATCGACCAGGTCATCTCCAGCGTCCGCGAGGTCGGCAACAAGGAAGTCGGTAACTGA
>JBQGDU010000355.1:0-9295 GCA_052039245.1 Aeromicrobium sp.
TACCCGAACGTCAAGAACTACGACGGCTCGTGGAGCGAGTACGGCTCGCTGCGCGGCGTCCCGGTGGCCCTCGGCGACGAGCGCGGGGAGGCCTGACATGTGCGGAGCAACGCAGGGCGGCCCCAGCCTCGAGGGCGTCGACGTCGCCAACCAGGCCGTCATCCAGGGTGTCGTGACCCGTGGCGAGGAGCCCGTGGGCAACGCCTACGTCCGGCTGCTCGACCGCACCGGTGAGTTCACCGCCGAGGTGCCCACGTCGGCCACCGGCCAGTTCCGCTTCTTCGCGGGACCCGGCGAGTGGACGCTGCGCACGCTCGCACCGCGCTCGGAGGCCGTCGACCTCGGCGTCTCCGCGGCCAAGGGCGTCGTCGCGGACGTCGTGGTGGACCTGGACAAGGTCGCCGTCACGGTCTGAACGACCCGTCAGAGCGACGGGCCCGGCCGCCACGGCCGGGCCCCTCGTCGTCGCTCGGTCCACGCGGAGGGAAGATTCTTCGGCCGACCCGTGACGCGAGCCGCCCTGCGACGTTGAACGGAGTGGATGAACAGCGTTCCGGCTGCCGTGCCGGGGCACTACCGTGGTCTCGAAGCGTCCGCACCAGCGCGACGCGAACTCCAGGAGTCGGACATGAAGAAGATCGTCGGAGGCGTCGTCGTCTCCCTCCTCGCTGCGGTCGTCGCCGTCTTCTCGGCTCCGTCAGCCCACGCCGCCGATGATCCCTACCCCGATCTCGTGTGCAGCCTGAGCGTCAGCGACACCAGCGTCGAGGGCGGCAGCGACGTCACGATCAGCGTCGCGTCGGACGTCCCCGCGAACCTCGCGATCACGTTCCTGAACGAGACCCGCACGCGTGACGGCGCCACCGAGCTCACCGAGACGTTCCGTACCCCCGTGGTCGACCAGCGTCAGATCGCCGCCATCGTCGGATCGTGCGACGGCATCCAGCGATCAGCCGGTCTCGAGCTGCTGCCCGTCGGCGCGGACAGTGGTCTCGCCGACTCCGACGCGGGCCAGGACGGCCTCGCCGGGATCCTGCCCAACACCGGTGGCATCGCCTTCTGGCTGCTCCTCGCCGGCCTGCTGCTGGCGCTCACCGGTGCCGCGGTCGTGGTCCAGCGCCGACGTGCCTGAGCACCGTCGCGTGGCGGGCTGAGCCGCTCCATGTGGACGGACCTCGACGAGCAGGACCGGCGTCGACGCGTGCTGGTGCTCGCCGTCGTCACCGTCCTCTGCCTCGTGGCGGTGCTGTTCGTGTGGCAGCTGGCCCGTGCGGTCGTCGCGCTGGACCGGGCCGGCAGCACGGCTCCCGTCCTCGCGGCCCAGGTGGCGACCGGCGACGTCGACGGTGCGCGGGCGAGCCTGGACGTCCTCACCCAGTACACCGAGCGGGCTCGGAGCCACACCGACAGTCCCCTGTGGAGCGTCGTGGCGCGCTTGCCGATCGTCGGTGACGACGTCGACGCCGTGCGCACCGTGGCGCGCGAGCTCGACCGCGTCACCACCGAGGCCCTCCCCGACGTCGTCGACGTCGCGGACCAGATCCGTCTCGACGCGTTCACCCCCACCGACGGCCAGGTGGACCTCGAGGCCATCGAGTCCGCCGCTCCCGTCGTCAAGCGCACGCGGGCGGTGCTCGAGGACGTCAACACCGAGATCCAGGCCGTGCAGACCGACGACGTCGTGGGACGGCTGCAGGTGCCGCTGCGCGACGTCCAGCGCACCCTGGAGTCCGCCACCGTGGCGGCGCGCGCGGCCGACGCGGCCGGAGACCTGCTCCCCACGATGCTCGGCGGGGAGGAGACGCGCCGCTACCTGCTGCTCATCCAGAACAACGCCGAGGTGCGCACGCTCGGCGGCATCCCCGGATCCGTGGCGATCCTCAAGGCCGACGGCGGGAAGGTCACGATGGGCCGGCAGGGGTCGGCCATCGACGTGCGCCAGGTGCGTCGCCCGGTCGTGGACCTCACCGACGGAGAGCGCGCGGTCTTCCCGACGACCCTCGGCACCGACATCCGCAACACCACCTTCAGCCCTGACTACCCCCGTGCCGCCGAGATCTCGGCGGACCTGGCCGGGGACGCCTTCGACGTCGACCTCGACGGCGTCGTCTCGGTCGACCCGGTCACCCTCGCCTACCTGCTCAACGGGATCGGGTCGGTGACGCTGGACGACGGCGTCGAGCTCACCGCGGACAACGCGACGAGCGAGCTCCTCAACGGTGTCTACCTGCGGTACCCGACGGACCTCGCCGGTCAGGACGACGTCTTCGCCGGCGCCGCCCGACGCATCTTCGACCGGTTCGTGGCCGGCGACGGCGACGTCCAGGCCGTCCTGGAGGGTCTCGTCCAGGCCGCCACCGACAATCGCGTCATGGTGTGGTCCGACGACGACCAGGAGCAGGAGCGGATCGCCGAGACCGGCGTGGCGGGACTGCCGCCCGGCGGTGTGGAGTCGCCGGACGTCGGCGTCTGGCTGAACGACGCGCTCGGCGGCAAGATGCAGTACTACCTGGACAGCCGTAGCCGGCTGCGCTCCTCCCAGTGCCTCGACGAGGACCGTCAGAGACTCGAGCTCCGCACCAGGCTGACGTCCCGAGCGCCGGCGGACGGCAGCTCCCTGCCCCTGGCGATCACCGGTCTCAACGACGTCGTGCCCAAGGGGGCGCAACGCCTCAACGTCCGCATCGCGACGCCGCCCGGCGGGAAGATCGAGAAGCTCGTCGTCGACGGGGAGGACCAGCTCCCCGTCGGTGGCACGCTCGACGAGCGCCAAGTCGCCGTCGTGCCGGTCACGCTCGACCCGGGTGCCACCATCTCGATCTCCGCCACGATGCTCACCGGCCCGGACCAGGCGGGCCGGCCGGTGCTGACAACCACCCCGGGCATCGCGCCGCTCGCCAACGACGTGCGCGTCGCCAGCGCGTGCGGCTGAACCGCCCAGCGCGGCGCCGGGTCAGTCGATCTCGTCCTCGGACGCCAGCTTCTCCTCGGGATACTTCTTCAGGTACCCGGCGACGTCGTCGTCACGCAGCGCGGTGAAGAGCTCGGCGGACTTGGCCTCGTCGAGACGGACGACGTTGCCGACGCCGACGACGTCCTCGGTGCCCGCCACCGGAGCCGTCAGGAACGCGACGTCGTCGGTCGTGGTGCCACGCAGCGACAGCGCGAGCGCACGCATGTCACGTGGGTCCCACGACTCGTCCACCGTCAGGTTCTCGGTGACCGCACCGAGCGTGCGTGTCAGCCTGACCGGGTTGGAGGTGTTGCCGCGCTCGAGCATCTTCTTCATGAGCGAGCGCAGGAAGTTCTGCTGCCGGGCGATGCGGTCGAAGTCCCCGCCCTCCAGGCCGTAGCGGGTCCGGACGTAGTCGAGTGCCTTCTTGCCCTTCAGCGTCTGCTCGCCGGCCTCCCACTGGATCTTCTGGCTCGGGTCGTAGAACGCCTTCGGGATCGTGACGGGGACGCCGCCGACCGCCGACGACAGGTCCTTGAAGCCCTCCCAGTCGATGATCGCGACGTGCGCCATGCGCAGGCCCGTGAGCTGTTCCACCGTGGCGATGGCGCCGTTGGGTCCGTACTCGGAGAACGCCGCGTTGATCTTCTGCTCGCTCGTCGGCTCGCCCTGGGCGTCGTGGATGGTGGTGTAGGTGTCCCGGGGGAGTGAGACGAGCTGGACCTTGTCACGCTCGGCGGAGATGTGGGCGATCATGATCGTGTCGCTGCGGTACTTGCCGCTCGGCCACTTCGAGGCCGTCGCGTCCTCGGCCACGGTGGTGTCCTGCGGCTGTCCGGCCGTGGGCTCGCCCTTGTCCGAGCCCAGCAGCAGGATGTTGAGGTCCTGGCCCTCGTCGGGGTCGGGCCGGTTCTTGATGTCGTCGGTGTCCACCCGCTCGACGTTGCTCAGCTGGGAGTTCAGCCAGTAGGCGTAACCGGTCACCACGCCGAGCACGAGCACCAGCACCGTGCCGAGAGCGACGATCGCCTTGCGGTGCCGCCGGTGGAAGGGCGGCCCTCCCGCACGACGCTTGCCCGCGGCGCGGCGCCGTGCGCGCGCGTCGTCAGCAGCCATGCGGCCTCCGTCGGGGATTGCGTGGGGAGGCCGTCGGCCACGGCCCACCCGTCATCCTAGAGCCGGATCCTGAGTCGACGCTCAGACTTCGAGCAGCAGGGTCGTGGGGCCGTCGTTGACGAGGTGGACGGCCATGTCGGCACCGAACTCGCCCTCGGCGACGACGACACCGAGGTCGCGGAGCCGCGAGCAGAAGGCGTCGTAGAGCGGACGGGCCACCGGAGCAGGTGCCGCGGCGCTCCACGACGGCCGACGACCCGTGCGGGCGTCGCCGTACAGCGTGAACTGGCTGACGACGAGGATGCCCGCGTCGGCCCCGACGTCAGAGACGGACTGCTCGTCTCGCAGGACGCGCAGGCCGTGGATCTTGGCGGCGAGCCTGGCCGCGTGCTCCTCGGTGTCCTCGTGGGTGATGCCCAGCAGGACCACGAGCCCGGTACCGATGGAGCCGGTGACCCGCTCGGACACCCGCACCTCGGCCTCGCTCACCCGCTGCACCACCGCTCGCACGGCGTCCAGCCTAGACTCGTCGATCGGCGCGCCATCGCCCGGTGGATACGATCGAGCCATGGCGTTCACGATTCCCGACGACGTACATCCGGACCTGCTCCCGCTCGCCTGGCTGCTCGGCACGTGGCACGGCAACGGGCGTGGCGAGTACCCCTCCGTCGACGCCTTCGAGTACGAGCAGGACCTCGCCATCGCGCACGACGGCCGCCCGTTCCTGCACTACTTCAGCCAGTCCTGGATCACCGACGAGGAGGGTGAGCGGGTACGTCCCGCGGCCCTGGAGACCGGCTTCCTCAGGCCGGCCGGTCCGGCTCCGGAGGGCGACGGCATCGCCGTGGAGCTCGTCCTCGCCCACCCCACCGGGTACGCCGAGATCTGGTACGGCGTCGCCGACGGTCCACGCATCACCCTGGCCACCGACGTCATCGCCCGCACCGAGACCGCCAAGGAGTACACCGCAGGCCAGCGCATGTACGGGCTCGTCGAGGGAGCACTCATGTACGCCTACGACATGGCGGCCGAGGGACACCCGATGCAGTCGCACCTCTGGGGGAAGCTCGCCCGTGTCTGACCACACCAGTCCGCTGCTGTCGCTCCCCGGAGCCGTCGAGGCCGACCCGCCCGACGCCGGCGTCGCGGCCCACTACGGCTCGATCGTGCCCGAGCAGCGCCGGTTCGAGGCGGGCGAGGGGTTCGTCGACCTCTCGCACCGCGACGTCGTCTCCGTCAGCGGTCCGGACCGGCTCACCTGGCTGCACTCGCTCACCACCCAGCACCTGAGCGACCTCGCGCCGGGCGTCCCCACCGAGGTGCTGCTCCTGTCGCCCCAGGGCCGCATCGAGCACTCGTTCGCCGGCGTCGACGACGGGGAGACGTTCCTCGCCCACACCGAGCCCGGCGCGGGAGAGGCGCTCGTGGCCTTCCTGGACTCGATGCGCTTCATGATGCGGGTCGAGGTCCGCCTCGAGCCGGAGCTCGGCGTCGTCGGTCTGCCGGCCCTGCAGTGGCGACTCGTGCCACGCGACGCCCTGGCGGACCTGCCCGACGAGCTCGGCGCACCGGTCGGGACGTGGGCGTGGGAGGCGCTGCGCATCGCCGCAGGTCTCGTGCGCCCGGGAGTGGACACTGACGACCGCACCATCCCCAACGAGGTCGGGCTGCTCGAGCGGGCGGTCCATCTCGACAAGGGCTGCTACCGGGGCCAGGAGACGGTCGCGCGGGTGCACACCCTCGGGCGTCCACCGCGCCGCCTCGTGCTGCTGCACCTGGACGGCTCGGTCGACCACCTGCCCGCCCACGGCAGCGCCGTCGAGCTCGACGGGAAGACCATCGGCACCGTCGGCTCGTCCGCGCGACACCACGAGCTGGGACCTGTCGCGCTCGCCGTGGTCAAGCGGAACGTGCCGGTGGAGGCGACCCTGCTCGCCGACGGCGTGGCGGCCGGCCAGGAGGCGCTGGTCGACCCCGAGGCCGGTCTGCACGTCCGACCCCGGCTGGGCGGATGAGACACCGCTTCGCGATCCTCGTCGTCTGCACGGCCAACATCTGTCGCTCCCCACTCGCCGAGCTGCTGCTGGCGTCACGTCTGGACCTGCGCCGGTTCGAGGTGGCCAGCGCAGGAGTTCGCGGGTGGCAGGACCAGCCGATGGACGCCGCCGTGCAGGAGCAGGCGCGCACCCTCGGACTCGAGCCGGAGTCCTTCCGCTCGCGCGCGCTGCTCCCCGAGCACGTGGCCGTGGCCGACCTCGTGCTCACCGCCACGCGGGAGCACCGGGCCGGCGTGCTCGACCTCGACCCGTCCGCACTGCGACGCACGTTCACGCTGCGCGAGTTCGCCCGGCTGGGGCCGCTCGTCGAGGCCCCCGACCTGGAAGGACTGGCCCACGCCGCCGCCACCCGCCGTGGACTGGCCGGCGTCGACGTCGACGTGCCGGACCCGTACCGCGGCGACGAGACGATGCACCGACGCGTCGCCGAGCTGATCGACGAGGCGACGGAGACGGTCGCGGACCGATTGATGCGGTGACTCCCGCGTAACCTCCACGGGCCTCGCTCGGTTGACCTACGACAGCCCGGCACTCCCGGGGAGGAGGTCAGACGTGAGTCAGGGACTCGAGCGGAACGCCAGCCGAGATTCTGCCGTGGACGCCGTGCGCCCGGTGCCGGTCCTCGATCTCGTTCCCACGGTGCGCACCGGACCCGGTCTGCCTCCCGAAGCGGGACCCGCGGACGCCGCCGCGAGCGGGGGACGCCGCCGCTGGCAGCGCAAGCTCGCGCGCAGCATGTTCGCCACGGACGCCCTCGCGATCGTCACGGCGTTCGTCGTCGCCTACCTGGTGCGCGTCGGGCCCCAGCCGGCGCAGATCACCTTCGCCCAGCTGGACTACTGGCTCATCAGCCTGGGGTTCGTCGCCGCCTGGCTCACGGCCATGGCCGTCTACCGGACGCGGGACCACAAGCTGCTGGGTGCCGGGGCCGGTGAGTACCAGGCCATCGCCCGGGCCACCTTCTTCGTCTTCGGCTGGATCGCGATCATCTCGCTGCTGCTGCGCTGGAACCTCTCGCGGGGGTACCTGCTGCTCGCGTTCGGCATCGGCTTCACCGTGCTCCTGGTCAGCCGCAAGCTCTGGCGGCTCTGGCTGCGCTCGCGACGCACCCGTGGTCGGCTCGTGGCCCGGACCCTCGTCATCGGCGGGGTGCGCAGCGCCCGCACCATGGCGGCGCGGTTCGAGCAGGAGGAGGCCTCCGAGCTCGCGGTCATCGGACTGTGGGTCCCGGACCGCCCTGCGGTGCCCAACGAGGCCATCCACGTCGGCGACGACGTCATCCCCGTCCGTGGCGTGGAGACGGAGCTCGCTGCCGTGCTCGACGGCGGAGGGGTGGACACGGTCGTCGTCACCGACACCGAGCACCTCGGCCACGACGGCATGAGCGAGCTGGCGTGGGAGCTCGAGGGCCGCGACATCGACCTGCTCGTCGCGCCCAACGTCGCCGACATCGCCGGGCCGCGCATCCACGTGGACGCCCACGGCGCAATGCCGCTCATCTACCTCTCCGAGCCGACGTACTCCGCCGCTCGGACGCTGCGCAAGGCAGCGTTCGACCGCACGCTCGCCGCGCTCGTCCTGCTCGTCGCGTCGCCGGTCCTCCTCGCCGCGGCGCTCGCGGTGCGCACCTCCGGGCCGGGACCGATCCTCTACCGCTCCGAGCGCATCGGGGCGCAGGGCGAGCCGTTCCAGATGCTGAAGCTGCGCACCATGGTGGACGGCGCGGATCGCCTGCGCCCCGGGCTGGAGGATGCGCACGACGGCGCCGGACCGTTGTTCAAGCTCGTCGACGATCCGCGGGTCACCCGCGTCGGACGGTTCCTGCGGCGCTACAGCATCGACGAGCTGCCCCAGTTCATCAACGTCCTGCGCGGCGAGATGAGCATCGTCGGGCCACGTCCGCCGCTGCGCTCGGAGGTGGACCTCTACGACGACACGGTGCGACGCCGACTGCTGGTCAAGCAGGGCGTCACGGGACTGTGGCAGGTCAGCGGACGCTCCGACCTGTCGTGGGAGGACGCCGTCCGGCTCGACCTCACGTACGTCGAGAACTGGTCGATGCTGCGCGACCTCCACATCATCGCCCGGACCGCCAAGGCCGTGGTCCAGGGGCGCGGGGCCTACTGACCGCGCAGCCGCCCGATGGTGGCGACGGCGCCGACGTGCGCGAGAATGGCGCCGTGCCCACACCCGAGGATTCCAGCCAGACCGATGAGACCGCCGGGTTCGCCGCCCTCGGGCTCGCCCCTGCCGTCGTCGACGTCCTCGACTCCCTCGGGTACGAGCAGCCCACGCCCATCCAGACCGGCGCCGTGCCGGTGCTGCTGCAGGGGCGTGACGTCGTGGGCCTCGCGCAGACGGGCACCGGCAAGACCGCAGCGTTCTCGCTGCCGCTGCTGCAGCGACTCGACGTGAGCCGACGAGCCACCCAGGCACTCGTCCTCGCCCCCACCCGAGAGCTCGCGCTGCAGGTCTGCGAGGCCCTGACCACCTACGCCAAGGCGGTGCCGGGCGTCCGTGTGCTGCCGGTCTACGGCGGCCAGGGGTACGGAGCCCAGCTCGCCGGGCTGGAGCGCGGCGCGCACGTCGTCGTCGGCACGCCCGGCCGCGTCATCGACCACCTCGAGCGCGGCAGCCTCGACCTCACCGGACTCGACGTCCTCGTGCTCGACGAGGCCGACGAGATGCTCGCCATGGGGTTCGCCGAGGACGTGGAGCGGATCCTGCGCGACACCCCTGAGTACAAGCAGGTGGCGCTGTTCTCGGCCACCATGCCGCCGCCGATCCGCCGGCTCGCCAAGCGCTACCTCCACGACCCGGTGGACATCTCCACCCCGGCCGCCACCACGTCCACGTCCACCGTCCGGCAGCGCTGGATGCAGGTGCCGCACCACGCCAAGCTCGACGCGCTCACCCGCGTGCTGGAGGTCGAGTCCGGCGAGGGGATGATCGTCTTCGTCCGCACCAAGCAGGCCACCGAGGAGCTCGCGGCGTCCCTGAGGTCGCGCGGGTTCGCCGCGGCGGCCATCAACGGCGACATGGTGCAGGCTCAGCGTGAGCGCACCATCGGCCAGCTCAGGTCGGGGGCGCTCGACCTGCTCGTCGCCACCGACGTCGCCGCGCGCGGTCTGGACGTCGAGCGCATCACCCACGTCGTCAACTACGACGT
>JBQGDU010000356.1:0-3928 GCA_052039245.1 Aeromicrobium sp.
ACGAGCACGAGCGCCCGCCGGTCCACGGGCTCGGCCACGCCGGCGCCGCGGGCGACGGCGAGCTCCACGAGCCGGGGGTCGGCGTCGCTGAGGTGCACCTCGATCCCCTGCGCGCGCAGGGCGAGTGCCACGGAGGTGCCGATCAGTCCACACCCGACGACGAGGGTGGGAGGGAGGGCGCCACGAGCCTCGGGAACGGGCGGCGTCGTCATGCCTCCACGCTATCGAAGAGGGCTCCCAGCTCGTCCCGGGAGAGGTCGCGCACGTCCCCGACGCCGAGCGCGCCCAACGTCAACGGACCGAACGCGGTACGGGTGAGCTCGCGCACCGGGTGACCGACGGAGTCGAGAAGTCGCCGGACGATGCGGTTGCGCCCCATGTGGATGTCGAGCTCGACCATCGAGCGACCCTTGGCGCGGTCGCGGACGATGAACCGGTCGACGACGGCGCGGCCGTCCTCGAGGTCGATGCCTTCACGCAGACGTCTCGCCAACCCGTCGGACACAGCGCCGTCCACGAGGGCGACGTACGTCTTGGTGATCTCGAACGCCGGATGGGCGAGCCGGTGGGCGAGATCACCGTCGTTGGTGAGCAGGATCAGGCCCGACGTGTCGGTGTCGAGGCGACCGACGTGGAACAGACGCTCCTGCCGGTGGGAGACGATCGAGGACAGGTCGCGGCGCCCCTGCTCGTCGGCCATCGAGGACACGACGCCCCGCGGCTTGTTGAGCACCAGGTAGGCGTGCTCGCTCGCCGGGGGGAGCCGACGACCCTCGACCCGGATGACGTCACGCACCGGGTCGACGCGCGTGCCCATCCGGGTGACGACCTCGCCGTTGACCTCCACGACACCGGACAGCATCAGCTCCTCGCAGCGCCGTCGGCTCGCCACTCCGGCCTGCGCGAGCACCTTCTGCAGGCGTGTCCCCTGCTCCCTCTCACTCATCACGCTCGACCACCGCGGCCTCGACCACTGCAGCCTCTCCGTCCACCGGGCCGTCCTCGATCGAGGCACCATCCTCGTCAGGGAACTGCTCCTCCCCTGACGAGGCAGAAGGTGGCACGGCCACGACCTCGTCGTCCTCCATGTCGTCCATGTCCGGGAGCATCGGCGCGATGTCGGGCAGCTGGGCGAGTGAGTCCAGGCCCATCCGCTCCAGGAAGTAGCTCGTCGTGCGGTAGAGGATCGCGCCGCTCTCCGCGTCCGTGCCGGCCTCCTCGATGAGACCTCGGGTCACGAGCGTGCGAGCCACGCCGTCGACGTTCACGCCTCGGATGGCGGAGATGCGTGACCGGCTGATCGGTTGTCGGTAGGCGACGACGGCGAGCGTCTCGAGCGCGGCCTGCGTCAGACGGGCCTGCTGACCGTCGACGACGAAGCGCTCGACCGCCGGGGCGAAGTCCTCGCGCGTCACGTAACGCCAACCGCCGGCGACGCTGGCGAGCTCGAATCCGCGGGCCTGTTCGTCGTACTCCGTCGCGAGCTCACGCAGCGCCCGCTCGACGTCGGCCGGAGGGTGCCCGACGGCCTGGGCGAGGGTGAGGTGGTCGAGCGGCTGGTCGGCCGCCATGAGGACGGCCTCCAGGGCCGGGCGCAGCTCGAGCAGCTCCAGCTCCAGTTCATGTGGGCGGTCGATGACCTCGGCGGACTCGGTGGTCTCGGGCCGTGTGG
Source organism: Aeromicrobium sp. (assembly GCA_052039245.1). Taxonomy (GTDB): domain Bacteria; phylum Actinomycetota; class Actinomycetes; order Propionibacteriales; family Nocardioidaceae; genus Aeromicrobium. Next base: position 1,673 of record JBQGDU010000356.1, read on the forward strand.
GCTCCTGCTCACTCATCGCTGTCCTCAGGGGTCTCTCGTGTCGTGTCCTCGGTCCCGGAGTTCTCTGGCACCGTGTCCTCCGGCGCTGTGTCCTCCAGCGCTGTGTCCTCCCGCCCCGTCGACCCGGGCAGGTCATCCGGCGGATTCGGCTCGTCGAACTCGTCACCGACGTCGATGTCTCCCTCGTCACTGCCCGTCCAGCGCAGGTGCAGGTCACCGAGCGGCGAGGCCTGGTCGAAGGTGACGACGCCCTCGCGGAACAGCTCGAGCAGCGCGAGGAACCTCGCGACCGTGGTCATCAGGTCAGCATCCGCGGTCAGAGCCCGGAAGGTCGTGGTGCGGTCGCGGCGCAGGCGGTCGACGACGAGATGAGCCTGCTCCTTCACGCTCACCGCCGGTGCGTGCAGGTGCGCGAGGGAGAGCACGGGCTCAGGCTTCGGCTCCAGCGCCTTCGCCGCGAGCAGCGCGAGGTCCTGCGGGCCGACGGAGACGATGACCTCCGGCAGCAGGTCGGCGAACCGCGGTTCCAGCTGGACCGTACGTGGGTGTCGGCGCCCTTCCCGCGCGTACCGCTCGCCCAGCAGCGTCGCCACCTGCTTGAATGCGCGGTACTGCATGAGTCGGGCGAACAGCAGATCCCGCGCCTCCAGCAGCGCGAGGTCCTCCTCGTCCTCGACGTCACCCTGCGGCAGCAGGCGCGCCGTCTTCAGGTCCAACAGCGTCGACGCGACGAGCAGGAAGTGCGTCGTCTGCTCCAGGTCACCGTCGAGGGTGGCGATGTAGCGGACGAACTCTTCGGTGACGACGGACAGCGCGACCTCGGTGATGTCCAGCTGGTGCTTGGAGATCAGTTGCAGGAGCAGGTCGAAAGGGCCCTCGAAGACACCGACGTCGACCACGAACCCCGGCGCGGGGCCGCTCTCGTCCACGACCTGGTCGGCCGTGGTCATGAGGCGTCGAGGCGCCGGGCGACGTCACTGTCGGTGCCCCGTTCCTCCAGGTCCTCCAGAGCCACGGCGAGGGCCGCGCGCACGAGCCTCCCACGGTCCACGTTCCGGCCGAGGGCGCTGCGCAGCCGCAGACGCGCCTGCTCGAGGGCGAGGAGCTCCTCGGACGTGACGTAGACGGTCATCTTCTCGTCGTGCTTGATGCGACCGCTGCCGTTCTTGGGCCGCTCCGGCTCCTCGGCGGCCTCGGCCGTCGGCTCCGACCCCGGGACCCGGTCGGGCTTGGCCGTAGGGCGGAACAGCTCGTCCGCCCCCGGCATGTTCACGCGTCGGGGCATCGCTGCAGCACCTCCAGCGCGAGCTGGCGGTACGACGCAGCCCCCGCCGACGCCCCGGCGTACTCGGTGATGGGCTCGCCCGCCACCGTGGAGTCGGAGAACTTCACGGTGCGTCGGATGACCGTGTGGAAGACGAGGTCTCCCCAGCCCTGCACGAGGGTCTGCAGCACCTCGCGTCCGTGCAGCGTGCGGCTGTCGAACATGGTGCCGAGCAGGCCGATGATCCGCAGGTCGAAGTTCGTCCGGTCGCGGACCTTCTCGATGGTCTCCTTGAGCAGGGCGACACCTCGCAGCGCGAAGTACTCGCACTCGAGCGGGATGATCACGCCGTCGGCGGCCGTGAGCGAGTTGACCGTCAACAGACCGAGGGACGGCTGGCAGTCGATGAGGATGACGTCGTAGTCGTGCAGGACCGGCCGCAGCACACGTGCCAGCACCTGCTCGCGTCCGACCTCGGTGACCAGGCGCATCTCCGCGGCGGAGAGGTCGATGTTCGCGGGGACGAGGTCGAGGCCCTCGACCGACGTCCGCATCACGATGTCCTTGAGCTGCAGCTCCGGATCCATCAGCACGTGATAGATGCTCTGCTCGAGCTCGTGGGCGTTGAAGCCCAGACCGACCGTCATGGACCCCTGCGGGTCGAAGTCCACGAGCAGCACCCGACGTCCGGCCTCGACGAGAGCAGCCCCCAGGTTGATGGTGGTCGTCGTCTTGCCGACGCCACCCTTCTGGTTGCACAGCGCGATGACCTGGGCTCGCTGCCCGGGGCGGCGCGGTGCCGGTGTCGCGAAGGTGGGGAGTGGACGTCCGGTGGGACCCAGCTCGTCACTCATCGAAGTCCTTCCCCTGTCGTCGGCACGTCCGGGTCACTCTACCCCGCGACGTGAGTCAGCCGAGGGCCCGTGGGTGGGCCGTCGCGTAGATCTCTCGCAGCTTCTCCACGGTGACCAACGTGTAGATCTGCGTCGTGG
>JBQGDU010000357.1:0-5650 GCA_052039245.1 Aeromicrobium sp.
CGGGAGTACCCGCTGCAGTACGCCGCCGTCCCGATCCCGTCGTCGGTGTACCCACCGCTGCGGGCGGCGGTCACCGTCGGGGTGCCCACCCTGCTGGCCACGATGCCGTCCTTCCCCGACGACGCGGCGGAGACGGTGACCAGGTTGCTCGTGGAGAACGGACCGTCGCTCGCCGAGGCGCGTCCGGAGGCCGGACAGGTCAATGCCCGCAACGGAGCCGTCACGGTCCCCATCGCGCTCCATCCCGGCGCGGCGCGGTACTTCCGGAGCACCAAGGAGTAGCGGCGCCGGCCTGACGGTGCAGGCCCTGGCAGGCCGGTCCGGACGGTCCGGGCTCAGTCGGCCGGCACGGCGAGCAGGAGCTCCACGGCGAGGCCTCCGCCGTCGGCCTCGGCGAGGTCGAGCGTGCCGCCGGCGTCAGCGACCACCTGAGCGAGGATCGTCAGGCCGAGTCCCGTGCCCGGGACGTTCTGGGAGTGCGGTGACCGCCAGAAGCGTCGCAGTGCGAGCTCACGCTCGGAGGGGTCCAGGCCGCGGCCGTCGTCGGCCACCACGATCCGGTACCCCGTGCCTCGCAGCTCGGCGCCGTGCACCGAGAGGCGCGTGCCCCCGGACAGCCGGACGGCGTTCGAGACGAGCTCGTCCAGCGTCGCGGAGAGTCCTCCGGTGGGCTCGACGACACGGGGCGCGTCGTCGACCTTCCACGCGAACGACATCCCGGCGTCGGCACAGGCGCGACGCCAGCGCTCGGGCCCCGTGCCGATCGCCTCGGTGAGCGTGGAGACCTTGGCCGGCTGCGTCTGCAGGCGCGTGGCGTCCAGCAGCCCCTCGACGACGGCACCCATGCGTTCGACGTCGTCGAGCGCCTCGGCCCAGGTCTCCCGGGCGGCCTCGTCGTCGTCGAGATGGTGCTCGAGGTTCTCGACTGCGAGGCGTGTCGACGTGATCGGGTTGCGGAGCTGGTGGGCGGCGTCGTCGAGGAACTGTTGCTGCCGCTCGACCGTCGTGCCCACCGACTCGACCATCTGGTTGAAGGTCCGGCCGAGCCCTCGCAGCTCGGGAGGGCCGTCGACCGTCGCGGCTCGTGCGTCGAGCTCGCCACGAGCGACGGCCTCCGCCGAGCGCTCGAGGTCCTCGACCGGACGCAGCAGCCAGCGCGAGAGCGGCCACAGCGCCGCCACGAGCAGCAGCAGCGGGACGAGCACCACGAGGGAGAGGAGCCCCCACTCCCTCGCGATGTCGTGCCTGGTTCGCTCGGTCGGTGCCTGCAGCACGAGAGCGGCGCTCACCTGCGAGTCGATGCCCACCGGCACGACGAGGTGGACCGTGCGAGGGCCCCAGGGCCAGATCCGCTCCGGCAGGACGGAGGACTGCCCTGCCAGCACCGAGGCGACGTCGTCGGCGACGACCTCGGGCGGGGGGCCTCCGGAGGTGGCATGGATGACGTCGGCCTCACGGTCGATGAGCCACACGGGGCTGTCGTGGAGCGCGGCGTACGCGTCCATCTCGGCCTCGACCCGCTGGAGCGGGCCGGGGTCGTCCTGGCCGAGGGCGGTGAGGGCCGCGACGGTGAAGCGGGAGGCGTCGTTGCTCCGGTCGGTCGCGAGGCGCGACGTGTGGTCGTCGGCCACCGTGCCCGCGACTCCGAGTGCGACGGCGAGTCCGAGCACGAGGATCAAGGGGACGGCCACCGCGAGCAGGCGGCGACGCATCAGGGAACCTCCAGCCGGTACCCGGCGCCGCGCACCGTGAGGATCGTGAGCCGGTTCTCGACCTTGCCCCGCAGGCTCGCCATGTGGGTGTCCAGCGTTCGTGAGCTGCCCTCGGCCACCTCGCCCCACACCTGGTCGACGAACTCGGCCCGGGTCACGACGGCGCCGTCGGCCTCCAGCAGCAGCGCGAGGATGCTCGCCTCCTTCTCCGTGAGCGGCGCCTCCCAGCCGTCGTCGTGCCGGACGATGCGGCTGTCCGGGTCCAGTCCGAACGATCCGGCACGGACCTGCGTGGCTGCCGCCGGCTGACGTCTCAGGGCCCTGGTGCGGCGGGAGACCGCCTCCACCCGGGCCAACAGCTCGGCGAGGCTGAACGGCTTGACGACGTAGTCGTCGGCGCCGGCACGCAGCCCGATGACGCGCTCGTGCTCCTCGCCTCGCGCTGTCACGACGATCGTCGCCGTGGCCGGCAGGTCGCGCAGCCGGCGCAGCACGTCGCCGCCGGAGCCGTCCGGCAGACCCATGTCGACGAGTGCGATGTCGGGGGCCTGCTCGCTCAGGTGCTCGAGTGCCTCCGCGACCGACGCCGCTCGCACCACCCGATAGCCCTGGCGCAGCAGGGCGCGCAGCAGACCACGCGCGACGCGGTCGTCGTCCTCGACCACCAGTACGCGCATGGGCGCACTGTAGTGGTTCGATCAGTCGTGGAGCCGGTCCTCCAGCGGCGCCGAGCGGTCCACGAACGCACCGGCCACAGCGATGACCACTCCGAGCCCGGCGAGGACGAGGAGGGGCATCGTCCAGGAGTCGGTGAGGTCGTGCAGGAACCCCGTGCCGAACGGAGCGAGACCGCCGAGGAGGTATCCCGGGCCCTGGACGAGAGTGGAGAGCACCGTCGTGCCGGCGGCGGTCCGGGTGCGTTGGCCGATCATGGTCAGGCACCAGGTGAACGCACCGCTGCCGAGTCCGAGCAGGACGGCCCACACTGCCGGAGCCGTCGAGGGGGCGAGGACGAGCCCGGTCCAGCCGACCCCGGTGAGGACGCCGAAGAGCACCGGGAGGACTCCGGTGCCGCCCCACCGTCGGATGAGCCACGGCAGGCTCAGCGTCAGTGGGATCCCGACCCCGGTCAGCAGCCCCAGCAGCGCGCCCGCCGCGGCGGGACTGGTCCCAGCATCGACGAGGATGCTGGAGAACCAGCCGAACTGCGCGTAGGCGCCGCCGGACTGGGCGGCGAAGCAGAGCACGAGCGCCCAGGTGAGCGGAGAACGGGCCACGGCCGACGTGGCGAGGCGCTCCTGCGGCTGCACACGAGCGTGGACGTCGTGGCGCAGCATCCTCAGCCACGGCAGCAGGGCGACGACGGCGAGGGCGGCCCACAGGCCGATGCCGAGCCGCCAGCTGTCCAAGCCGTCGGCCAGCGGGACCGTCGTGGACGTGGTCAGGGTGCCGCTGCCGATCAGGGCGGCCCCGTAGAGCGAGCTGATGAGTGGCAGACGATCGGGGAAGTGGGTCTTGGCGAGGGGCGGCAGCACGACGTTGCCCATGGCGGCGCCGGAGAGTGCCAGCACCGACAGGAGGAAGAAGAGGGCCGGGGACTCAGCCGTGGCGCGTAGCGCCGTACCGGTGGCGGCGAGCGCCAGCGCCAGCACCGTCGTCGTGTGCAGACCGAGTCGACGCACGACGGCGCCGGTGGCCAGGCCGACGACGGCGAAGCAGATCATCGGCAGCGTCGTGAGCACACCGGCGGCGGTGGCGGACAGCCCGAGGTCGTCCTGGATGGACGTGAGGAGCACCCCCACGCCGCCGACGGCCGTCCGCAGGTTGAGCGCGAGGAGGACGATCGCCGCCCCCGTCAACCACCGTCCTGTCCGCACCCGACCATTCAATCCCCCGAGGCAGGCGGTCGGGTCGTCGGGGGCGGCAGGTTCTTCCACGCTTGCGATTCCAGTCATTCCCAGGCGCTGGCGTGCCGGCCCGGCCACGTGAGGCGGCCACGTCCGACGACGCGTGTGCGATACTGGCCTCGGTCGACCGGCACGCGACATCGCCGGGACGACCGGATGACGTTCTTGCCGGACTGCGGTCGTAGGACGGTCCCGAGCCCGACGAATCCCCGACGGCCCGGGTCCTGAATCGACCTGGCCCGGCACGGTCGGCGAACCGATCGCCCTCGACCGCGACGCACCCTGACCGGGTGGCGACCGCGGCGGGCCGGACGGGGAGCCGTGTGACAGGCCGAGGCGTCGTCGCACCGGTGGACGGACAGCGGACACCGGGGAAGAAGACTTAGCGCCCCGAGACGGGCCCAGACGCACCCTGTGGCAGGCCCTGCCGCCGCAGGGCGGAGGAGAGCAGATGCTCGACGACGACAACAACACATCGGACACCGAGACCCAGGGGTCCACCACTCGCAGCACGCGCCGCCGAGCCGCCGGACGTCCGGCCGGACCACCGGCCGCGATCAGCACCGACATCTTCGCGGCGCCGGCAGGACCCACGAAGAAGCGCGCCCGCGCCACCGAGCCCGCGCAGGAGACCGCCGGTGGCGACGCCCCGCAGGGCCCCACGGCTCGCACGGGCGAGGTCGAGACGGGCAAGGCGCCGCAGCGCTCGCGCCGCCGCTCGCAGCCTGAGCAGGACTCCGGGACGGGCGGCGGTGAGCTGGAGACCGCCCAGCCCGACGCGAAGCAGGAGTCGACGCCCGCCGCGCAGGACGAGGGTGACCAGCCGGCCAAGAAGAAGGCGCCCGCCCGCAAGAGCACCAGGAAGAAGGCCGAGCCCGAGCCGACGGTCGACGACGAGCCGGAGTCGGCCACCGGCACGGGAGCCAAGACGGTCCCCGGCGCAGTGCCGATGTTCCAGGCGCCGGAGACCACCGTGCTCCCGCCGCGCGCCACGAGGGAGGACGGCGCGGACCGCGACGACTCCGGGTCGGAGGACTCCGAGGACTCCGAGTCCGCCGAAGACGGTCGGGGCGGGAACAAGCGCCGCCGTCGCAGCCGGGGTGGGCGTCGCCGCAACAAGTCCGACGACTCCGGTCAGGACGGAGCAGACCAGGAGTCCTCGTCCGACGACTCGTCCTCGGACGACTCCTCTTCCGCCGACTCCGGCGACTCCGGTGACGGATCGGGCTCCGGCACCACTCGTCGTCGCCGCCGCCGTGCCCGCTCGGGCGAGAAGGCCTCCGCGTCCCCGGACGACCCGGCGGACACCGTGGTCAAGGTCCGCGAGGGCCGCAACCCCGAGGACGAGATCACGGGGGTGACCGGGTCGACCCGTCTCGAGGCCAAGAAGCAGCGACGGCGTGAGGGCCGCGAGGCCGGACGGCGACGTGCCCCCATCGTCTCCGAGGCAGAGTTCCTGGCCCGGCGTGAGTCGGTCGAGCGTCAGATGGTCGTCCGCCAGAGCACGAGCGACGACGCCTACACGCAGATCGCCGTCCTGGAGGACTCCGTGCTCGTCGAGCACTACGTCGCCCGTGAGTCGCAGGTCTCGATCATCGGCAACGTCTACCTCGGCAAGGTGCAGAACGTCCTGCCCAGCATGGAGGCGGCCTTCGTCGACATCGGCGCCGGTCGCAACGCCGTCATCTACGCCGGCGAGGTCGACTGGAGCGGCGTCCAGAACGGCAAGGCCCGCAAGATCGAGGAGGCCCTGCAGCCGGGCCAGACGGTCCTGGTCCAGGTCACGAAGGACCCGATCGGCCAGAAGGGTGCCCGGCTCACCAGCCAGATCAGCCTTCCCGGCCGGTTCCTGGTCTACGTCCCCGGCGGCCAGAGCAACGGCATCTCCCGCAAGCTCCCGGACACCGAGCGCGCGCGCCTGAAGTCCCTGCTCAAGGAGGTCCTCCCCGAGGACCCGGGCGTCATCGTCCGGACGGCCGCCGAGGTTGCCACCGAGGAGCAGCTGACGCGCGACGTCACGGCGCTCCAGGC
>JBQGDU010000358.1:0-11823 GCA_052039245.1 Aeromicrobium sp.
GTCCGTCTCATGGTCGGCCGGGACATCACCGAGCAGTACCCGCGCCGACGCGAGTACACCGGCGAACCTCGCCCGGTGCTGCAGGTGCGTGGGTTGACCCGGGCCGGCGAGCTCGACGACATCTCCTTCGACGTCGCGGCGGGTGAGGTGGTCGGGATCGCCGGACTCGTGGGGGCCGGCCGTACCGAGCTGGTCCGTGCCATCGCCGGAGCCGAGACCTACGACGCCGGTCAGGTCCTCGTCGAGGGCAACCCCCTGCGACGTCACGACATCTCCCGTGCGATCGCTGCCGGCATCGGCCACGTGCCGGAGGACCGCAAGAGCCAGGGCCTGGTGCTGCAGGCGTCCGTGGCCGAGAACATCGGCTACGCGACCCTCGCCAGCACCGCCCGAGCCGGTCTCGTGGACCGATCGGGCCAGCGCGATCGAGCGAGCGGCGTCGCAGAACGGCTCCGGGTCAGGATGCGGGACGTCGACCAGCCGGTCCGCGACCTCTCCGGCGGCAACCAGCAGAAGGTCGTCTTCGCCCGCTGGGTGCTCGCGGAGTCGCGAGTCCTGCTGCTGGACGAGCCGACGCGCGGGGTCGACGTCGGCGCGCGCGTCGAGATCTATGAGTTCATCAACGCCGTCACCGCGCAGGGCGGCGCCGTCGTCCTGGTCTCCAGCGACCTGCCCGAGGTGATCGGGATGAGCGACCGGATCCTCGTCATGAGCGGGGGGCACCTGGCCGGCGAGGTCGACGCCGAGGAAGCCACCGAGGACCGCGTGATGGCGCTGGCCGTGCGCGACGTCGACCGTGACGCCGAGGACAACACCGAAGGACATCTGCCATGAGCACCACCACCACCGCCACGGGCGGGCGTCCCGCCCTGGCGAACGTCCGCCAGTTCCTCGCCGACAACGGCGCCCTCGTGGGTCTCGTCGTCCTGTGCGTGGCGCTGTTCATCGCCACACCGGACTTCCTGACCGGCTCCAACCTGCTCAACATCGGCATCCAGGCCTCGGTCATCGCCGTCCTCGCCTTCGGCATGACCTTCGTCATCGTCGCCGGAGGGATCGACCTCTCCGTCGGCTCGGTGGCGGCGCTCGCCGGCATGGTGTCCGCCTTCGCGTACTCCACCGCCGGACTGCCGAGCGCCTTCTCCGTGGTCGCCGGACTGGCCACCGGCGCCGCACTCGGCTGCATCTCCGGCGTCGCCATCGCCTTCGGTCGGCTGCCGGCCTTCATCGCGACCCTCGCGATGCTCTCGATCGCCCGCGGTCTCACCCTCGTGGTCTCCGACGGGCGACCGATCGCGACGTCGCCCGCTGTCTCGTTCCTCGGCGGGAGTCTCTGGGGCGTGCCCGTACCCATCCTCGTGCTCGCCGTCGCGGGGCTCGTCGCCGCCTTCGTCCTCAACCGGACGGTGATCGGTCGCTCGATGTACGCCGTCGGCGGCAACGTCGAGGCCGCGAAGCTCTCGGGCATCCCCGTCAAGCGGGTCCTCGTGACGGTCTTCGCCCTTGCAGGGCTGTACGCCGGGCTGGCCGGGATGCTGCTCGCCGGTCGGCTCAACTCCGCCCAGCCCCAGGCCGGAGCCGGCTACGAGCTCGACGCGATCGCCGCCGTCGTCATCGGCGGCGCGTCCCTGGCCGGAGGCACCGGACGCATCATCGGAACCCTCGTCGGCGCCCTCGTCCTCGCGGTCATCCGCAACGGCCTCAACCTGCTGGACGTGTCCTCGTTCTGGCAGCAGGTCGTCATCGGTCTCGTGATCGCGGTGGCCGTCGGCATCGACGTGCTCCGCCGCAAGAACACACGCCACTAACCACCCGCCAGTGACACCCCGTCCCACCGAACAAGGAGCTCCCATGTCATTCCTCCCGACCCGCCGACTCGTGACCGCGGTCGGCCTCAGCGCCGCCCTCGTCCTGAGCACCGCCGCCTGCAACCGCGACACCGGCGGCGAGGGCGACGGCGCCTCCGGCAAGAGCGTCACGCTGTCCATCTCGACCCTGAACAACCCGTTCTTCGTGGACGTCCGCGACGGCGCCCAGGAGGCCGCCGACGAGCTGGGCCTGGACCTGTCCGTCGTCGACGCGCAGAACGACTCCACCACCGAGGCCAACCAGGTCGCCAACGCCTCCACCGGCGGCACGGACGGCCTGATCATCAACCCCGTCGACTCCGCCGCGGCCGGGGCTGCCGTCGCGCCGGTCCTCGACGCCGACGTTCCCGTCGTGGCCGTCGACCGTGCCGTCGACGACGCCGAGATCACCTCGCTCGTCTCCAGCGACAACGTCGCCGGTGGGGCGCAGGCAGCCGAGGCACTCGCCGAGGCCCTCGACGGAGAGGGCGAGATCATCGTGCTGCAGGGCGTCCCCGGGACGTCCGCGAGCCGTGACCGCGGCGACGGCTTCACGGACGCGATCGCGGAGTACGACGGCATCGAGGTCGTCGCCTCGCAGACGGCCAACTTCGACCGCGCCGAGGCCCTCGACGTGACCACCAACCTCCTGCAGTCCCACCCGGACGTCGTGGGCGTCTTCGCCGAGAACGACGAGATGGCGCTCGGCGCCGTGCAGGCGCTGGGCGACCGGGCCGGCGACGACGTCCTCGTGGCCGGGTTCGACGGTACCGACGACGGTCTCGCCGCCGTCGAGGCCGGGAGCATGGTCGCGACGATCGCGCAGCAGCCGGTCGAGCTCGGCCGACAGGCCGTGGAGGTCATGGCCAAGGTGCTGGACGGCGAGGACGTCGACGCCGACGTCCCGGTGGCGGTCGAGACGGTGACCTCGGAGAACGTGGCGGACTTCCAGCAGTGACCTCCGCTCCACGCGGCGCACGAGTGGTCGTCGTCGGCTCCGCCAACGCCGACCTCCTCGTGCGCCTCACCACACCACCAGGTCCGGGCGAGACCGTCCTCGGCTCGTCCATCCAGGTCGCTCCCGGCGGCAAGGGCGCCAACCAGGCCGTCGCGGCTGCCCTTCAGGGCGCCGACGTCGGCTTCCTGGGTGCCGTCGGTGACGACGACTTCGCCTCGACGGTCCGCTCCGGCATGGACGACGCCGGAGTCGACCTGACGATGCTCAGCGAGGTCCGCGGCCCCAGTGGCGTGGCCGTGGTCACGGTCACCGAGGACGGTGAGAACTCCATCGTCGTGCTGCCCGGGGCCAACAGCAGCGTCGACGCCGAGGTCGTCGCACGCCACGGGGCGGCGATCGGTGCCGCCGACGTCGTGGTGCTGCAGGGCGAGATCCCACGCGACGGCATCGAGGAGGCCGCGCGCCTCACCCGGGGCCGCCTCGTGGTGAACCTGGCACCCGTCCTCGAGGTCGACCTCACGGTGCTCCGCGCGGCGGACCCGCTCGTGCTGAACGAGCACGAGGCCGGGATCGTCATGTCGATGTTCGCCCCGGGCGCGCAGGTGCCGGACGACGAGCGGGCCCTCGTCGCCGCGCTGCGCGCCCTGGAGGTGCCCTCGGTCGTGCTGACGCTGGGGCCCCGTGGGGCGCTCGTCAGCCACGGGTCCCGCGACGACGTCGCGCACGTGCCCTCCCCGAGGGTCGAGGCGGTCGACACCACCGGCGCCGGCGACGCGTTCGTCGGCGCACTCGCCGCGGCGATCGCCGGCGGCGAGGACCTGCTGTCCGCCGCTCGGCACGCAGCGCGAGCAGGGGCCTTCGCGGTGCGCGGGCACGGTGCACAGCACTCCTACCCCGGCCCCGGGGACGAGCTGCCCGAGGTGAGGACGTGAAGCGTCGTGGCCTGCTCCACGCCGAGCTGTCTCGCCACGTCGCGGCCCTCGGACACACTCACGAGGTGGTCGTCGCCGACTGCGGACTCCCCCTCCCCGGAGTCGGACCCGCGATCGTCGACCTCGCGGTCGTCACCGGGCTGCCCACCTTCACCGACGTGCTCGACGCCCTGCTCGAGGAGATCGTCGTCGACTCCGCGGTCCTGGCCGAGGAGGCCGCCGGTGGTGTGGTGGAGCGATGGCTGCGCGACCGTCGTCTCGCACCGTCCTGGACCCCGCACGAGCAGCTCAAGTCCGACCTGCCCTCCGCGCGGTTGGTGGTCCGCACCGGAGAGGCGACGCCCTTCGCCAACGTGGTGCTGCGCTGCGGCGTGCCGTTCTGAGGCGCGTCAGAGGGCTGCCCGCAGCGGTGGCGCGAGATCGCCTCGGTCCGTCACGTCGACCTTCTCCAGGCCGAGCCAACCGGCCATGAGCCGGAGCTCAGCGGCGAGCTCGGCTGCCGTGTGCTCAGGGGCTCCGGACTCGGCCCACGCTCCCCTGACCCGCAGCACCCCGGCAGCACGGTCGGCCTTCAGGTCGACGCGCGCCACCAGGGCGTCGCCCAGCAGGAACGGCAGGACGTAGTACCCGAACTCACGCCGGTGCTCGGGCACGTAGATCTCGATGCGGTAGCGGAACCCGAACAGCTGCTCGGTGCGGGTCCGCTCGAACACGAGGGGGTCGAACGGGCTCAGCAACGCCCGAGCCGTCACCGCCCGCGGCGTCGCGGCGTCGCGGTGGAGGTAGGCCGGCCGGTCCCACCCGACGACGTCGGCGGGCACGAGGACCCCGTCCTCGACGAGCTCTGCCACGGCCCGCTGGGTGGGCCCGGGCGCGGTGCGGAAGTAGTCGCGCAGGCAGGGCTCGGTGCCGACACCGTGTGCCCGCGCAGCGTGCTCGACGAGGACGCGGTGCGCCTCCCCGGTCGACAGCGCAGGGCGAGCCAGCACACCGGCGGGGATGACCCGTTCGGGCACGTCGTACAGCCGCTCGAACTGGGCGTTGCGCCGCGCCGCGGTGACCTCACCGACGAAGAAGAGGTACTCCAGGGCCTGCTTGGTGAGCGACCAGTTCCAACCCCAGTGCGAGCGGTCCCGCTCCTCGGTCACACCGACGAGCCGGTCCACCTCCCGGGCGGTCAGCGGGCCGGCGTCGTGCACCACCTGTCGCACGGCGTCGACGAGGTGCGGATGCTCCTCGGCCACGCGCCGTGGTCCGCCCCACATCTCACGGCGCTCGGACATCCGGTGCTGCATGGCCGGCCACAGGTCGACGTCGACGAAGGTGGCGACGTGCGCCCAGTACTCGAACATGGCGCGAGGGGCCCGGCCCGCCGCACGATGGAACACGTCGAGGTCGTACGGCCCCATCCGGGAGTACAACGGCACGAGGTGGGCGCGCTGCAGCACGTTGACCGAGTCGATCTGGAAGAAGCCCAGCCTCCGCAGGGTGCGACGCAGGTGGGTTCCGGTGACCGGGCCTGCCGGTCTGGACCGGGTGAAGCCCTGGGCACCCAGGGCGATCCGTCGGGCCTGGAGCCGGGTGAGTCGTCGGGTCACGTCGTGATTCTGCCGAGCGCTGGCGACAGAAAGATCAGTGTGACTCGTCGAGCAGGTTGGACCGGACGGCGTACATCGCCGCCTCCATCCTCGACTTCATCTGCAGCTTCTCGAGCATGTTGCGAATGTGGTTCTTGACCGTGTTCTCGCTGATGAACAGCTCCTCGGCGATCTGCCGATTGCTCTTGCCGCGGGCGACGAGCCGCAGGACCTGCAGCTCCCGGGTGGTCAGCTGCGCCGCGGGCTCGGCGGGGCCGCGTGACATCTGCACGAACTCCTCGAGCAGCTTGGTGGCCATGCTGGGGCTGATGAGCGACTGGCCGGCGGCCACGAGCCGCACCGCCTCGGCCACCTGGTCGTAGGTGGAGCCGTCCTTGAGGAGGTATCCGGAGGCGCCGCTCTTGATCGAGTCGTAGAGATCGCGCTCCTCATCGCTCGCCGTGAGCATGATGATGCCCGTGGACGGGGAGATGGCCTTGATCGCCGCACACACCTCCACACCGCTGCGACCGGGCATGCGCACGTCGAGCAGGACGACGTCGGGCGGGGTGTCCTCCACGGCCGCGATCGCCTGGTCACCGTCGACGACCTCGATGAGGTCGAGTGAGTCGTCGGCGCCGAGGACCATCGACACACCGCGTCTGAAGAGCTCCTGGTCGTCGACGAGGAGGACGCGGATGTGGGGTTCCCGAGACGTCACGCGGTCATGGTAGTCGCGCGACGGGCTCACGTCAGCCCCGACGGGCGCGGCGCGACGCCGGGGCCGACGTGGATCACGAGGTCGACGATCACTCGGTGACGTCGAGACGGATGACGCCGTAGTCGTAGCCCTTGCGCAGGTACACGACGCTCGGACGCATGGAGTCCTTCTCGACGAACAGGTAGAAGTCGTGCCCGACGAGCTCCATCTCGTAGAGCGCCTGCTCGAGGGTCATGGGCGTGCCCTCGTGGCTCTTCTCCCGGACGACGATGGGTCCGTCGCCCTCCACGCGCACGCCCGCGACGTCGCGGCTGAGCGTGTCCTCGTCCTCGGGCGCGGGGTTCACGAGCTCCGGCGGCAGGTCCGCCGTCACCTCTGCGAGCGAGGCGGGCCGATGCTGACCGCGGCTGATACGGCGTCGGTCGGCCGAACGACGCAGTCGCGACTCGAGCTTGTCGATGGCCGAGTCGAGGGCGGAGTGCTGGTCCGTGGAGGCGGCCTCGGCACGGATGACCGGCCCACGGGAGCGGACCGTCATCTCGACGCGGGCGGCCTTGTCGTGCTGGCGCGGGTTGCTCTCGTGGGTGACCTCCACCTCCACCCGCAGGATCTTCTGTCGCTGGTCGTACTTCTCGATCCGGTGCAGCTTGTCCTCGACGTGCGAGCGGAACCGGTCGGAGATCTCGCTGTTGCGTCCGTTGACGACGATTTCCATGGGTGGCCTCCCTGCGCTGGGTGGATGTTCACGTTCACATGTCCTCGACCGTAGCCCCACCGTGGTTCACCCGCCAGCGATCGGTCGCCTCGTCTCACGACGGTGACCGGGCGTGGCCCGCACGACCCGTCATGGCCGGGCGGACACCGTGGCGGCACCCAGGACGGGCACGTCGTGCGCCCGGAGGGCGCGGACGGCCACGCGCAGCGTCGCACCCGTGGTGACGACGTCGTCGACCACGACGACGCTGCCCGGCCGCAGGCGGCGAGGCACGGCGACGAACGCCCCCGCGAGGTTGGCCGCCCGCTCCCTCGCACCCAGTCCGCTCTGGTCCGCGGTCTGGCGGGACATGCGCAGTCCCCTCGCGACCGTGGCCCGGACCCCGAGCCCGTCCAGCACCCCTCGCGTGGCGGCCGTGAGCTGGTCCACCACGTCGGCGCCGCGCGCCCGACGGCTGCGTCGCGACGACGGCACCGGGACGAGTACCGTCTCGTCCGCCCCCTCCAGCAGCTCGCACACCGAAGCCGCGAGCAGGTGGGCGAGCACCGGCGCGAGAGACGGCGTCGGCACCTCCTTCCACGCCACCACGGTGCGTTGCAGGACGCCCCCGTGGACACCTGCCGCCACGACCCGCACCGGTCGACGGTGCACCGTCGACGGCGTCGGTCGCATCGCCCCCAGACACCGGGCGCACACCGCACGCGAGGCGACGCCGCAGCCCGGACACGCCGCGCCCAGCACGAGGTCCGCGGCCGCGAGGGCCAGACCAGGACGCGTCGACCTCTCTCGCAGCACCGATCCAGGATCGGCCACCCTCGCGCGGTCCGCCAGCACCCGACCCTGCTCCTGTGGACGGCCTGCTCCGAGGGGGAGGTCAGCCTCGCGGGGACAGCGACGTCACCTGGTCGGAGTCGACCCGCGACCATGATCCACCGGCTCCCAGGAACCACAGCCGTCCGCGGACGTCGAGCACCCAGCGGACCTCGTCGTCCTGCCCCAGCACGAGCGTGCGCGGGTCGACGTCGGGCAGCAGCGCCGCGTCGAGACCCACCCCTCCGTCGAGGTCCGACCCGTCGATGTTGACCGTGTGCACCTGACGCCCGAGGTCGGTGGCGGCGAGGAACGCGACGCGTGTGCTGTCGACCCACACCGGTGACCTGAGGCCGTCGCGATCGACCTCGAGGACCCTCGGGCGGGTGAGCGCGGTGATCCTGTCGTCGCGGTCGCGGACGGCTCCGCCGATGAGCACCCTGCCCCGATCGTCCAGTGCCAGGTAGCGGCCACCCTCGGGCGAGAGCCGGAGCGTCCGCACGCGGCCGAGCCCGACCGTGTCGGGAGTCCGCGCCTCCCCGCCACCCAGGAGCCGGACCCGCGTCGCACCGTCGGGACGGTCCAGCAGGACGAGCTCGTCGTCGGGAGTCCAGGAGAAGTCCAGCACTCCCTCACCGGGGACGTCCGTCAGGTCGGTGCCGTCCCGCTGCCCCAGCCGCACCGTGTCCCCGTCGGTGAGCAGCGCCGCCACGCGACGCTCGGAGACCGCCGCGCGCACCACGCCGGCTCCGTCCTCGCCCCACGGGCCGTCGAACGCACGCACCTCACCACCGGGCACCTCCACGACCGCGTCGCCCACGACCGCCCACGGTCCGCCGCTTGGCTCCCGGGGCGCGTACCGCCCCCACGAGTCCAGGCTCTGCACCGTGCTGCCGCCGGGCAGACGCAGACCGGTCACTCCCAGCAGACGCACGCCCTCGACGCCCTCCAGCCTCCGCAGCGTCCAGACGAGCTGCGCCGACAGCCGCTGCACGTCCAGCCCGCTCAGGTCCTCCATGTCGCCGCTGAACTCGACCTCGGCCACGCCTTCGCGGCTGATCGGCACGGACGGACGGAGCTCCTCCACGGGGGGCACGAAGGTCTGCGCGGCGGAGCTCTCGCTCGACGGTCCGCGCGCGAGGCTCGTGACGAGCGCCGTCGGGAGGGTGTCGCCGACGACGAGGTGGACGAGGTGGGGGACGAGCCTGGTCCCCGAGCCGTCGAAGTAGTAGATCGGGAACGGACGGATGTAGTCGTCGGCGAACTTCTCGGTGACGAGCAGCCCGGGCGGTGGATTCGAGATGCGCCACTCACCGTCGACCCGCTCGAGACGGAAGGCGTCGACGTCGGGTTCGTCCCGCGCCGTGCGGCGACCCTGGGCGTCGAGGTCGGCGACGACGTGGCGAGTCAGCTCGACGGTCGTGCCGGACCGCCCGGAGTCCTGCGGGAGGCCGATCTCGGGGTCCCGCAGGACCTCCGTCCTCGCGGAGGGGCGCCAGTCCTCATCGGCGTCCGGCGTCAGGTACTCCGCCGCGACAGCGCGCGAGACCGGGTAGGCGAGCATCGCGTCCAGGTAGCCTCGGACCACCTGCTGTGGGTTGGCCCCCGGACGAGGGGGCGCGGGGTCGTACCGCACCGTGCTGCCGGCGACGTCGTCGTTCTCCTCGACCGCGCGCACCGGACTCCCGTCCGGCATGCCGGCGCACCCACCGAGCAGAGCCATGACCACGATGGCACTCGTGGCGCCCCTCGTGGCCGACCGTCCGACGCGGACCCCTCTCATGCGAACCGCAGCCTCACGGCCGGGTCGGAGACCAGCACCTGGTCCCGCCGGTCGACGCGACGCGGCAGCGTCAGCACGAACTCAGCCCCCTCGCCATGGCGTCCGAAGGCCTGCAAGGAGCCGCCGTGCAGGGCCGCGTCCTCTCGGGCGATCGCCAGTCCGAGACCGGTGCCGCCCTGCGTGCGGGCCGGGTCGGCGCGCCAGAACCGGTCGAACGCACGGAGGTTCTCCTCTCCGGACAGACCCACACCGAAGTCCCGGACCACGAGCGAGACGCGATCTCGGCGCTGCCCGACCTCGACCTGCACGACCTCCGAGCCGCTGTACTTGGCGGCATTGGCCAACAGGTTGCGAACGATGCGGTCGACTCGACGCACGTCCGCCTCCACGACGGACGGGCGACTCGCCCCGACCACCTCCACCCGCACGCCGAAGCGCTCGAGCACCGGGTCGTCGATGCTGCGCCGGGCCACCTCGGCGAGGTCGACCGGCGACAGCTCGAGCTGGGCCGCCCCCGCGTCGAACCGGCTCAGGTCCAGCAGATTGGAGAGCAGTGCCTCGAATCGGTCGACCTCGCCCTTCAGGAGCTCCGCAGCCCGAGCGGTCTTGGGGTCGAAGCGATGGCGCGCGTCGTTGAGGACCTCGCTCGCCATCTGCACGGTGGTGAGCGGGGTGCGCAGCTCGTGGGAGACGTCGGAGACGAACCGCTGCTGCAGCCGCGAGAGATCCTCGAGCCGACGGATCTGGCTCTGCAGGCTCGCGGCCATCTGGTTGAAGGACGTGCTCAGACGGGCGATGTCGTCCTCGCCGTTGACGTGCATCCGCTGCTCGAGGCTGCCCGAGGCGTAGCGTTCGGCCACGCGCCGCGCGAGACGGACCGGTCCCAGCACCTGCCGGGAGACGAGCCAGGCCACTCCCCCGACCAGGAGCACCATGGCGAAGCCGCCGAGCACCAGTGCCTGTCGCACGAGGTCGAGCGTCGCCTGCTGGTCCGACAGCGAGCCGAGGTAGTACATCGCGTAGGTGTCGCCGCTGCCCGGGGCACGCAGCCGGCTCCCCACCACGACCGTGGGCACCTCGTCGTCCGATCCCAGCAGCGAGAGCTCGGCGTAGCGCCAGAAGGTTCCCGAGGTGCCGCGGACCGTCTCCTGCAGGTCGGCCGGGACCGCGTCGTCATCGAGCGCCACGGAGGATCGCCGCGGGATGGCGTCGGCGTCCTCGCTGAGCGGACCCTCGAGGACGAGCTCGTGCGACCGGGCACCGGCCTCGGTCTGGGTCAGGGCGTCCACCATCTGCGCGAGCGACTGGCTCTGGGCGCCCGGGGTCGACTCCACCTCGGCGTCGAGCTGGGCCTGCGCGGTCTGGAAGCCCGAACGGGCCTCGGCGACGACGGCCTCCTGCCGCCGCTCGGCGAGTCCCTCCGCGACGCTCGTGAGCAGCGCCCAGCCCGTCAGGCCGACGACGAGCGCGCTGAGCACCAGGGTGCTGATGACCACCCGGGTCTGCAGCGAGCGTCGCCACAGGCGGGCGAAGCGGCTCATCCCCACCGTCGCCCAGGGCCTCATTCCGGTGCGATCGCCTGGTAACCCACCCCGCGCACCGTGCGGATGACCCGCGGCGCGTCGGCGTCGTCCTCGATCTTCGAGCGCAACCGCGTCATGTGGACGTTGACGAGCTTCGTGTCACCGGGATGGTGGTACCCCCACACCCGTTGCAGGAGCACTTCGCGGGTGAAGACCTGCTCGGGGCTGGCGAGCAGGCACGCCAGCAGATCGAACTCCAGCGGCGTGAGGTCGAGCGACTGCCCCGCCCTCGTGACCGTGTGGGCCCCGGGATCCAGGACGATGTCGCCGAAGGCGAGCGGCTCGGCGATCGCGTCCGTGCGTCGCAGCCTCGCCCGTACGCGAGCCACCAGCTCGGAGTTCTTGAACGGCTTGGTGACGTAGTCGTCCGCGCCGGCCTCCAGACCGCGCACGACGTCGTCGGTGTCGGACTTCGCCGTGAGCATAATGATCGGGACGGCCGACGTGGACCGGATCTGTCGACACACCTTCATGCCGTCCAGCCCGGGCAGCATGAGGTCGAGCAGGACCACGTCGGGCTTGAAGGAGAGGAACGCCGACATCACCGAGTCGCCACTGCGGCACACCGACGTGGTCAGTCCCTCGCCCTCCAGGACGATCGAGAGCATCTCGGCCAACGACGCGTCGTCGTCGACCACGAGGACTCGGTCGCGCTTGCTCCTTCGATAGCTCATGTGGATCCGACGTCAGGACCGGCTCAGTACCGGTAGTGCTCCGACTTGTACGGTCCGGCGACGTCGACACCGAGGTAGGCAGCCTGCTCCTTGGTGAGCTCGGTGAGCTCGACCCCGAGGGCGTCGAGGTGCAGCCGGGCGACCTCCTCGTCCAGGTGCTTGGGCAGCACGTGGACACCGAGCTCGTACTGGTCGGCCTTGGTGAACAGCTCGATCTGAGCCA
>JBQGDU010000359.1:0-2443 GCA_052039245.1 Aeromicrobium sp.
AGGATTCAGGAGAACGCACATGGCACAGGCCAAGTCCGCCGCGCGCAAGCCGCGCCGCAAGGAGAAGAAGAACATCGCCGTGGGTCAGGCCCACATCAAGTCGACGTTCAACAACACCATCGTTTCGATCACGGACCCCTCGGGCGCCGTGGTGTCGTGGTCGTCCTCAGGCCAGGTTGGCTTCAAGGGCTCGCGCAAGTCGACGCCCTACGCCGCCGGCATGGCCGCGGAGTCGGCCGCTCGCCAGGCGCAGGAGCACGGCGTCAAGAAGGTCGACGTCTTCGTCAAGGGCCCGGGCTCGGGCCGCGAGACCGCGATCCGCTCGCTGCAGGCCGCCGGCCTCGAGGTGGGTTCGATCCAGGACGTCACCCCGCAGGCGCACAACGGCTGCCGCCCGCCCAAGCGTCGTCGCGTTTGACCTCTCGACCGGGGCACCTTCGGGTGCTCCGGTCGCACGCGTGTCCGGACCCTGACGACGCCTCGGCGCTGCCGGGTTCCGCGAGAACAACTCAACATTCCACCCACTGCAAGTGTCATATAGCGGGCACTTGACTGAAAGGAACACATAGTGCTCATCGCACAGCGTCCCACCCTCACCGAGGAGAAGATCGGGGAGTTCCGCAGCCGTTTCGTCATCGAGCCGCTGGAGCCCGGCTTCGGCTACACGATCGGCAACGCGCTGCGTCGCAGCCTCCTGTCGTCCATCCCGGGTGCAGCGGTCACGAGCATCCGCATCGACGGTGTCCTCCACGAGTTCAGCACCATCCCCGGTGTCAAAGAGGATGTCACTGAGATCATCCTGAACATCAAGCAGCTCGTCGTCTCGAGCGAGCGCGACGAGCCCATCACCGCCTACCTGCGCAAGACGGGTGCGGGCGAAGTGACGGCTGCCGACATCTCGGCTCCCGCCGGCGTCGAGGTGCACAACCCCGAGCTGGTCATCGCGACCCTGAACGACACCGCCAAGTTCGAGCTCGAGCTCACGATCGAGCGCGGCCGCGGCTACGTGTCGGCGACCCAGAACCGCAACGAGTACGCCGAGGCCGGCCAGGTGCCGATCGACTCGATCTACTCGCCCGTGCTCAAGGTCAGCTACCGCGTCGAGGCAACTCGTGCCGGTGAGCGCACCGACTTCGACAAGCTCGTCCTGGACGTCGAGAGCAAGCCCTCGATCGCCCCGCGCGACGCCGTCGCTTCGGCCGGTCGCACCCTCACCGAGCTGTTCGGTCTCGCCCGCGAGTTGAACGTCGAGGCCGAGGGCATCGAGATCGGACCGGCCCCGGTCGAGACGGTGCTCTCGAACGAGCTGTCGATGCCGATCGAGGACCTCGACCTGTCGGTTCGCTCGTACAACTGCCTCAAGCGTGAAGGCATCAACACGGTGTCCGAGCTCGTCGCCCTTTCAGAGACGCAGCTCATGAACATCCGCAACTTCGGTCAGAAGTCGGTCGACGAGGTGCGCGACAAGCTCACTTCGTTGGGGCTTTCGCTCAAGGATTCGGTGCCCGGTTTCGACGGCGCCCACTTCTACGGCGGCTACGACGAAGAGTCCCTCTGATCGCCCGATCTTCCCACCCCTGGAGTAACTGCGAATGCCCAAGCCCACGAAGGGGCCCCGCCTCGGAGGCGGTCCCGCACACGAGCGTCTGCTGCTTGCCAACCTGGCTGCTGCGCTGTTCACCCACAAGTCGATCAAGACCACCGAGACCAAGGCCAAGCGCCTTCGTCCGCTGGCCGAGCGACTGATCACGTTCGCCAAGCGCGGTGACCTGCACGCGCGTCGCCGCGTCCTGAGCGTCATCGGCGACCGCGAGGTCGTGCACGTTCTCTTCACCGAGATCGCGCCGCTCGTCGCCGACCGTGAGGGCGGCTACACGCGTATCACGAAGGTCGGCAACCGCAAGGGCGACAACGCCCCCATGGCCGTCATCGAGCTCGTTCTCGAGCCCGTAACGCCCAAGGTCAAGTCGAGCAAGAAGACCGCGGCCAAGCCGGCCGTCGCCGAAGAGGCTCCCGCCGAAGAGGCTTCGGTCGAGGAGGCTCCCGTCGAGGAGGCCGCCGCGGACGAGACCACCGAGGCTCCGGCCGAAGAGGCGCCCGCCACCGAGGCAGCTGCCGAAGAGGCCGAGGCTCCGGCCGAGGACGCCGACAAGTAAGTCGCAGGACTCACGACCGAAGGCCCGTCGCTTCAGTGCGGCGGGCCTTCGGCGTTCCCGCCCGGTGGTCCCGTCGCACCCGGTCGTTAGGCTGAGGGGATGCCCCAGCTGCCTTCGCATCCCGCTGTCTCTCTGTGGCGACACCCCACGGCCGCCGATATCGACGCGATCCACGCCGTCTTCCGCGCCGCGGATGCGGTCGATCATCCGACATGGACGACGCCGCGCGACGAGGTCGAGAACGCGTTCTCGGCGTCGTACATCGACCCCGGGCAGGATCTCGTGGT
>JBQGDU010000360.1:0-1781 GCA_052039245.1 Aeromicrobium sp.
CAGCGCCGTCCCCGTGCCCGCCGGGCCCGTGAGATCGTGGTTCTCGAGGACCTACCGGCCCGGGCCGTCGCCCTCGTCGACGCGGTGCGCGACGCCGCGCAGCCGCAGCTCCACCGGGCCGGCACCGGCCAGCTCACCGCTGCCGTAGGTCATCTGCCCCTGCGAGCCCAGCACGCGGGAGACGCGGTCCCACCCCACGACGCTGCGCGGCAGCTCGCCGAGCACCCAGCCGATGGCCCGGACCGGGAAGGCGACCACGGTGAACAGGTACGCGACCTGTACGACGTCTCCCGGCTCCGCGGCACCGGACGTCACGCGACCGACGCCCAGCAGCACGACGAGCAGGACGCCGAGGTTGGGCAGGGCCTCCAGCAGCGGATCGAAGATGCTGCGGATGCGGCCGACCTCGATGTTGGCGTCCCGCAGCTCCTCGGTGGCGCGGGCGAAGCGAGCGGTCTCGTCCGTCTCCCGGCCGAGGGACTTCACGACCATGGCGCCGTCGAACGACTCGTGGGCGACGGCGCTCAGGTCTCCGCGCAACGACTGGGCACGAGCCACCTTGGGCGAGAGCCACCGCTGGTAGAAGACGTTGATCCCGAACAGGGCCGGGAAGACGATGAGCCCGACGAGGGTGAGCACGAGGTCCGCCTCGATCATCGCCACGAGGGCGGCGGCGAGCATCGCGATCACCCCGACGGCCATCGGTAGCGGCATGAAGACCGCCCACGCTGCCTCGACGTCGGCGTTGGCGTTGGAGAGCAGCTGTCCCGTGGGGTGCCGGTGGTGCCAGGACATCGGCAGCACGAGGTACTTTCGGGTGACCTTGCGCCGGTAGGTGGCGACGAGGCGGTAGTAGACGATGCCGCCGATGAGCCGGCGCCCGATGACTCCGAGCGCGCGCAGCACCGCCACGCCGATGAACAGCGCGGCCGCCGTCCAGAGCGCCCCCTGGGCGACCTCTCCGGCTTCGAACGAGGGTCGGATGACGTTGTCGGTGGCCCAGCCGAGCACCCAGGCGTCGGCGACCGTCATGGCCCCGAACAGCACACTGCCGACGACGGACAGCGAGAACAGGAACCGCTGCTGGGCGATCCCGCGTCCGAGCAGGCCGAAGCCGCGACGCATGATGCGGTCGGGCTCGCGCGAGCCGAGGTCACCGGTGTCGACCGGCTCCTCCACCTCGGGCTCTCGCGTCGTGGTGCTACCTGACACGGTGTCCAGCTGCTCGCAAGGTCTCTTTCACCTGTTCGATGGTCAGCACGCCGAAGTGGAACACACTCGCGGCGAGCACAGCGTCGGCTCCGGCGTCCACGGCGGGGGCGAAGTGCTCCAGCCGGCCGGCTCCGCCGCTCGCGACGAGCGGCACCTGTGTAACGCCGCGGACCGCCCGAATCATTTCCAGGTCGTAGCCGTTCTTCGTGCCGTCGGCGTCCATCGAGTTCAGCAGGATCTCCCCCACGCCGAGCTCGTCGGCGCGACGCACCCACTCCACGGCGTCGAGGCCTGCACTGCGGCGGCCCCCGTGCGTGGTGACCTCGAACCCGCTCGGCACCGAGCCCTCCCCGGATCGTGGAGCGCGTCGTGCGTCGACGCTCAGCACCAGGACCTGGTTGCCGAACCGGTGCGCGATCTCGGCGATGACCTCGGGCCGGGCGATGGCGGCGGTGTTGATGCCGACCTTGTCCGCACCGGCCCGCAGCAGCCGGTCGACGTCGTCGACGGTGCGCACCCCTCCCCCGACGGTGAGCGGGATGAAGACCTGCCCCGCGGTCTCGCCGACG
>JBQGDU010000361.1:0-2077 GCA_052039245.1 Aeromicrobium sp.
GATGCCCCGGCCGGTGTCACCCCGTCGGGGGGACACCGGCCTTCGGCCGTTGCGGAGAACGGAGCAGGGATGGGCGAGCACACGAAGGTCGACCGGGCCGCCATCGACGAGGCGGCGGGCAAGCTCGGCAAGCTGATGGACGACATCAAGGCGTTCACCGACCTCGACCCGCACTGGCCGGACGCGGGCAAGTTCTCCGTGGCGCAGTACGTCGAGCGGCGGGTCGACGACCGGCGCAACGCGGTGATCGACCACGCGAAGCGGATGAAGACGATCCTCGAGGCGATGGAGCCCTCGCTCAAGGACGTGTCGAAGATGCTGGTGGACGTCGACTCCGACAGCGCGGCCGCCGTCGGCAAGCGCATCGACGAGATGCGCGCCGACGCCGACGCCGAGATCGTCGAGCGCGCCAACGAGATCGAGCACGAGCAGCACAACTTCACCACCGACGACGAGTCGGAGGCGAGCAACACCTCCGACGGCGACGGGTACGACGACACCCAGGGGCAGATCATCACCGGTGTGCCCAAGGGCGAGGAGGGCGTGGGCAGCGTCCCGCAGGACGAGGTGCTCAACGCCCCCAGCCAGACCGAGGACACCGACCAGGACACCACCGACGACGAGTTCCTGGACGAGTACGAGGACGACCGGCCCGACTCCTGAGCCCGGTCGCCGCCCGCGCCGGTTCCACCCTTCCCGAGAGGACACCCAGGACCATGGCCGATCAGACCCGCGTCGACGTCGGCGCCGTCACCGCATCCGCCGACGCCGTCGGTGCCCTGCTGCCCCCGAGCTCCGGCTCCCGGGACCGGCTCGGCGCGGACTGGTCGCCCTCGGGGCCGTTCGCGGCGGCGCAGCAGCTCGACGGGGTGTCCGATGCGCGCGCCCAGGAGCTGCTGAGCTACGTCACCGCACTCCGTACCGAGCTCGGGGAGTTCGGTGGTTCCCTGGCCGAGACCGCCCGCAACCTGGTCGACACCGACGTCGTCTCCGGCACGCGGGTGACCGACCTGCCCGGTGACGAGGTCGTCGATGCCTGACGCCGACGACTCGGACGCGTTCGGCCTCGCCGGACAGGACACCGCACCCCCTCCGGCGTTCAACGCCTCGGACTTCAAGACCTGGACGACGTTGCAGTTCCAGGTCGAGGGCATCGCGCCCCAGGAGGGTCAGTCCGCCGCCCCGGCGGCGTGGAAGAAGTTCGGCGACCAGTTCGAGACGGCCACGAAACGTCTTCAGTCGATCAACGACGACGTCGCCAAGCTGGTCAAGCAGGTCGACGAGGCACTGGAGGGACAGGCCGGGACGGCCTTCCAGGACTACGCCGACGGCGTGCTGAAGGAGAGCAAGGCCTTCGCCGCGGTCCTGGCGGACAAGAAGTACGCCGACACCGTCCGCGGCGTCGGCACCGACATCTCCACCTTCCGGGACAAGTGGTGGGAGACGGTCGAGCAGAGCTGGGAGGACCGTCGCGCGGCCCAGGACAAGGTGCGCGCGAAGGCGATCTCGGCCGTGACGCTCGCGGCGGCGGCGGGTGACTCGTCCCTGATCGCCGACGTCGTGCAGACCTACAAGAACGTGGTGCGCCGGATCGAGAACGAGTACGAGGACAAGCTCGTCACGGCACTCCAGAAGCTGCTCGGCGGGCTGGCGGACGACTACTCCACGGCGGCCGGGGACATGGCCGCCCTGGAGATCGTGCGCGGCGAGAAGGCGCGCGGGTCGAAGGAGGCCGTCGCCAAGCTCGACAAGAAGGGCGACGAGGACTCCGACGACGACTCCGAGGGCTCCGGGTCCGACGACGACGATGACGACTCCGAGGGCTCCGGTTCCGGGGACGACGATGACGACACCGACTCGGACTCGGACTCCGACTCGGCCCCGCCCACCGTCGAGGAGCTGGAACAGCAGATCGAGGACCTCGAGGAACGCGTCGAGGAACTGGAGACCGGTGGGTCCGGTGACGGTGCCGGTGACGGTGCCGGTGACGGGCTCGGTGACGGGCTCGGCGACGACGAGGGCTCCGGGTCCGGCTCGGGTTCGGGTTCGGGGTCCGGCTCGGGCGAGGGTTCGGGTT
>JBQGDU010000362.1:0-2210 GCA_052039245.1 Aeromicrobium sp.
GTGCTCCCTCCTGCGTCGCTCGACCCCTGCAGCCGACCTGTGCCAGACTACCTGAACACCGTTCACCTGAACGCCGTTCAGGTCTTGTTCCAAGGATCCCCGTGACCAGCTCCAACGCCACCACACGTCGCCGCTCCACCAGCACCGACATCGCCCTCATCTCCGCCTTCGCCGCCCTGATCGCGGCCTGCGCGCTGCTGCCGGCCATCCCGGTGGGTGCCGGCATCGTGCCCATCACTCTCCAGACGTTCGGCGTCCTGCTCGCCGGTGCCGTGCTGGGCTCGCGGCGCGGCGGACTCGCCGTGCTGCTCTACCTCGTCGTCGGCGCCGCCGGACTCCCGGTGTTCGCAGGCGGCAAGGCCGGGCTGGGCGTCCTCACGGGCCCCACCGGCGGCTACCTGATCGGCTTCGTGCTCGCCGCCTTCCTGTGCGGCTTCATCGTCGAGCGGCTGCCCCGCAGGACCATCGCCACCAGCGTCCCGGCCGTCTTCCTCGCGGGCATCCTCAGCAGTGCCCTGTTCATCCACACCCTCGGCATGGCCGGCCTGGTGATCCGTGCCGACATGTCCTGGGTGGAGGCCTGGAACACCGACAAGATCTTCTGGATCGGCGACGTGGTCAAGAACGCCTTCATGGCGTTCGTGGCCACCGCCGTCCACCGCGCGTTCCCCGACCTGCTCGATGGCGTCCGCCGTCCCCGCCGACGGGTCGGGTCCTCCGGCCGCCCACCGCCCGGCACCCCCGCCGGGTCCTCCAGCCGCCCACAGCCCGGCACCCCCGCCGGGCCCTCCAGCCGCCCACAGCCCGGCACCCCCGCCGAGGCGGCAGACTGACCACGTGACGACCCTGCAGCTCGCCGACGCCGGCGTCACGGCCCCCACGGCCGACGGTGACGTCGTCGTGCTGCACCCCACGTCACTCACCCTCACCGAGTCGAGCATCGCCGTCGTCGGCGCCAACGGCTCCGGCAAGTCGACCCTCGCCCGTCTGCTCAACGGTCTCGTCCAGCCGACGTCGGGACGCGTCCTCGTGGACGGTCACGACGTCTCCGACGACGGCAGAGCGGTGCGCCGCAAGGTCGGGTTCGTCTTCACCAACCCGGCGGCGCAGCTGGTCATGCCGACCGTCGCGGAGGACGTCGGCCTCTCGCTGCGCCATCGCCATCCACGCAAGAGCGAGCGTCGCGAGGCCACGCTGGTGGTCCTCGAGCGCTTCGGCCTCGCCCACCTCGCCGACCGCAGCGTCCACACGCTCTCCGGCGGGCAGAAGCAGCTCCTCGCCGTCGCCGGGGTGCTCGCCACCGATCCCGACGTCGTCGTCGCCGACGAACCCACCACGTTGCTCGACCTCGCCAACACCCGCGCCATCGGCGACCTCCTGCTCGACCTGGAGCAGCAGCTCGTCCTCGTCACGCACGACCTCGACCTCGCCGCGCGGTGCGATCGGGGGATCGTCGTCGCCGACGGCCGGGTGGTCCACGACGGCACCGCCGCCGACGCCGTCGAGCACTACCGGGCGACGGCATGAGGCGGCACGCGAAGACGCGCTGGCGCCGCGGAGGACCCGAGCGGGGAGCGCATGGGGTCGGGAGCTGGTTTCGATACGTGGAGACATCGGTCGTCCCTCCCTCGCCTCCACTACTCAACCAGCCAGGTCCGGCCGGCCCTCTCATCGACCAGCAAGACATCGCCCACCCTCGGTGGTCGAGTAGGCGTCGCCGCGACGAAGGAGCCGGCGACGCCGTATCGAGACCCCGATCGCCAGGTGCGGTGAGGCCATGAGCGCGCCGATGCTGCTCGGGCTGTACCGACCCGGGACGACCTGGCTCCACCGCGCGCCCGCGGGCGCGAAGCTCGTCGCGCTCGTGCTGTTCAGCCTCGTCGTCGTGGTCGTGCGGGGCCCGTGGAGCGGCATCGGGTTCCTTGCCCTCTCGGTGGTCCTGACCCTCTGGTCCACGGCTCGACTGCGCACCGTCCTGCTCAGCCTGCGCGGACTCGCGCTCATCGCCGTGCTGCTCGGCGGCTACCAGGCGTGGCAACGCGGCTGGCCCGTCGCGGTCGAGGTGGTCGCCGACCTCTTCGCCCTCGTCCTCGCCTCCCTCGTCCTCACCGCCACGACGCCGCTCGATGAGATGCTCGAGACGCTCACCCGAGCGCTCGGTCCGTTCCGCCGCTTCGGGATCGATCCCGAACGCGTCTCCCTCGCGTTCT
>JBQGDU010000363.1:0-2540 GCA_052039245.1 Aeromicrobium sp.
GGCCGAGCGTCTCACCCGCCGTCCACACACCGGTGTAGACGCCGATGCGGTTCTCCCCGGTGCGCTCGGCGTCGTGGGCCGCCGCGTCGGGCAGCATCGCGAGGGGGAAGACCTGTGCGCCGGCGTATCCGATGCCGACGAGCGCGGCGGCCGGGTAGACGACGGCGAGGAGCCCCTGGTGGGCCGTGAGCAACCCGAGCGCCCCCACGATCATGCACACGGACGCCGCCGCGTACCCGGCGCGCTTGCCGCGCTGGCGGAAGCCCCGCTCCCACAGCGGCGTGACGAGCAGTGCCGGGCCGACGAACGCCGCGAACAGGAACGTCGACGCGGCTGCGGAGTCCAGCAACCGGTACGCGACGTAGGCGACGCCGGCGAGCATCGTCCCGATGCCGAGTGCCTGGACGACGAAGGTCAGGAGCAGGGCGCGGAAGTCCGGTGCCGTGGCGACGAGTCGCAGCTGCTCGCGCAGCGTCCCGCCCGCAGGCTCCACGTCGAGAGTCGGTGCGTGGCGAGTGCCCCACCACGACCCCAGCACGCCGAGGGCGATGACGACGCCGACGTAGACGCCCATGAGTCGGTACCCCTCCGCGCTCGGCCCACCGCCGAACGCGCCGGCCACCATCGGCGCGGTGGCCCCGGAGAGCAGGATCGCGAGCGCCAGCACCGCCACGCGCCACGTCATGAGGCGGGTGCGCTCCGCGTAGTCGGTGGTCATCTCCGCCGGCATCGCGACGTACGGCACCTGGAAGAACGCGTAGGCGGTGGCGCACAGCAGGAAGGTCACGACGACCCACACGGCGCCGGTCACCGGCGACGTGGGTCCGGCGAACATCAGCGCGAACAGCGCGGCGAGGGGCAGCCCGCCCATCAGGAGGAAGGGGCGACGTCGGCCTCCGGGATGCCTCGAGCGGTCGCTGATCCGTCCGGCGACCGGGTTGAGCACGACGTCCCACAGCTTGGGCACCACGACGATCGCGCCGGCCAGCACGACGGCGACGCCCAGGGTGTCGGTGAGGTACGGCAGGAGCAGCAGGCCGGGAACGGTGCCGAACGTGCCCGTGGCGACGCTGCCCAGCGCGTAACCGCGGCGGACCGACGGACGCAGCGGCTCGCTCATGGCGCCGAGGGTAGGGGACCGGAGGGCCAGGTGGGGTCAGGTCCAGGAGCGGATCTCGGCAAGCACCTGCTCGTGCAGCAGCTCCGGCGGGACGATGTCGGGGTAGCTGATGCCGTGGATGCCCCAGCCGTCGATGAGGACGTGCAGTCGCGCCGCCCTGGCCTCGAGCTCGTCGGTGGCCAGCTCGTCGTCGAGCATCGTGGGGCGAGGGACCGCGGCCACCTCGGAGACCGCCAGCCGGGCGATGTGGCGGGTCCCGAACCAGCCCTGACGGCGGACGTCGCCCAGCACGGCGTCGAGCCGGGCGCGGTCGGCGAACGCGTACCACACCAGACACTCGCCGCGACGGTCGTCGTCGAGGGGGAGCAACGTCTCGACGAGCCGCACGGCGCGCTCGACCGGGTCCCCGTGGGGTTCCTCGAGCCAGCGGCGCACCCGCGATGAGGTCTGGTCGAGCATGGACGTCAGGGCGAACGCGTGCAGCTCCTCCTGCGTCGCGAAGTAGTGCCGCAGCGCCCCGGCGGACCAGCCGGCCTCGGTGGCGACCGAACGCACCGACGTCTGCTCGACGCCCTGGTTCCGCACCACGCGCCACAGCGCCGACGCGATCTCGCGGCGGCGGGCGTCGTGGTCCACGATCCGGGGCACGTGGACATTCCAACACGGATGTGTTGGAATCGTCATGACACACCTGTACGGAAACCGGGGGGGAGCGATGGGCACGGCAGAGCTGGGTGGGTTGGTCGTCCTGGCACTCATCGACAGCACGAGCTTCGGCACGCTGCTCATCCCGCTGTGGATGATGCTCGCACCACGCGTCCGACCGGGACGCCTGGTGCTCTACCTGGCGGTCGTGTGCGGCTTCTACTTCACCGTCGGTCTGCTCCTGCTCGCCGGCCTGGACACGGTCGTCGACGGCGCGGGCGCCCACCAGGAGACGAGGCTCGCTGCCCTCGTGCAGCTCGTGCTCGGGGCCGGGCTGGTGCTGCTCAGCTACGTCCTCGATCCCGCGTACGACTCGATCGGACGCAAGCTCCCCGTCGACCAGCGGGGTCCCAGCCCCCGAGCGCGGCGGTGGCAGAGTCGCCTCACGGCCTCCGACGTGTCGGTCCGCGCAGTGGTGACGATCGCGTTGACGGCCACCGTGCTCGAGGTCGCGACGATGCTGCCCTACCTCGCGGCGATCGGGCTGCTGACCACCTCCGGTGAGCCCGTCGCGACCCAGGTCGGGCTGCTCGGCGGCTACGTCCTCGTGATGGTGGTTCCGGCTCTCGTCGCGCTCGCGCTCCGAATCGCCGCGCGGCGACTGGTCGAGCCGTTGCTCGAGCGGGTGAGTGCGTGGCTAACCGAGAAGGCCGGCACCGCCGTCGCCTGGGTGGGCGGGATCGTCGGGGTGCTCCTCGCCCTCGATGCCGTGGGC
>JBQGDU010000364.1:0-2758 GCA_052039245.1 Aeromicrobium sp.
CGCGAGCGGCGTCGGCGCGTCCGCGACCACCGCAGGCCCTGCGTGAGCAGCGTCATGAGGGCCAGGGAGACCACGGCGACCACGAGAGTGCTCGCTCCGGTGAGGGCGGCGACGGTGCTCCCGAGGCCCACCATGTACATCGCCCACAGACTCACCCCCAGACCGCTGGCGGCGAGGACCCGCGGCCACGGCAGCCGCGTGGCCCCGGCGGCGAAGGAGACCGCCACGCGCCAGCCGGCCACGAACCGGGCCGAGACGATCACGGCGGCACCGCGCTGGTCGAGCGTCGCCGAGACACGGTCGATCACCTCGGCGACCCGTGGGCGCCGTTGCCACGCGAACCGCGTGGCGCCGACTCGTCGGCCGAGGGCGAACGTGGTGACGTCACCGAGGAGGGCGGCCGACGCGGCGAGCAGCACCAGGGCGCACAAGGCCGCCGGACCCGAGGCGACCGCGGCGGGGGTCTGGGAGAGCAGTGCGCCCTCCCCGGGCACGAGCGGGATCACGCCGTCCAGGGCGATCAGGACGAAGAGCCAGGCGGTGCGCATGCGATCAACCCGTCCGGTGGGCCACGACGAAGGGGCAGGCGAACGGATCCTTGTCGCCGAGGCCGACCCGGTTGAGGTGGCGGACCACGATCGCGTACGACTCCAGCAGGCCCGCCTCGGTGTAGGGGATGCCCTGATCGGCGCAGTACTGCCGGACGATGGGCTGCGCTCGGCGGAGCCGGGGGCTCGGCATGCTCGGGAACAGGTGGTGCTCGATCTGCAGGTTCAGCCCACCCATCAGCCAGTCCACCCACCGGCCCCCGCGGATGTTGCGTGAGGTCAGGACCTGACGGGAGAGGAAGTCGATCCGGGTGTCCCGCGGCACCATCGGCATGCCCTTGTGGTTGGGCGCGAAGCTGGCGCCCATGGCGACGCCGAAGACGGCCAGCTGGACCGCGAGGAACGCCGCGCCGAGCCCCGCGCCGAGCAGCGTCAGGAGCAGCAGCGGCCAGCCGATGAGCCGCACGGTGAGCAGCGCGGCCTCGGTCCGACGGTGCTTGAGCGTCCGGTCAGCCATCAGCGTGCGGACGGCCGCGACGTGGAGGTTGACGCCCTCGAGGGTGAGCAGAGGGAAGAACAGCCACCCTTGGCGGGCGGTGAGCCACCCACGCAGACCCGTCCGGCGCGCGGCGTCCTCAGGGGTGAAGAGCAGGACGCCCGGACGCACGTCCTCGTCCGCGCCCACCTTGTTCGGGTTCGCGTGGTGGCGTGAGTGCTTGCGCATCCACCAGCCGTGGCTCAGTCCGACCACGAGGTTGCCGAGGAGGCGTGAGCTCCAGTCGTTCCTGGCGCCGGAGTCGAAGACCTGACGGTGGGCGCTGTCGTGGGCGAGGAAGGCGGTCTGGGTGAACAGGAGCCCGAAGGCCACCGCCACGAGCAGCTGCCACCAGGTCTGGCCCAGGCCCACGAGGGCGAGCGTCGCCGTGACGAACCCGGCGCCGAGGACCAGGACGCGGCCTGCGTAACGGCGCGGGGAGCGTTCGAGCAGGCCCTCGTCCTTCATCCGGCGGGACAGAGCGGTGTAGGTGTTCACCTGGCGCTCGGCCGGTGAGGTCTTCATCGTCATGGCGGTGACGCTAGGTACCGGTCACCGCCCGGCGCGTCCCTCCACGGAGCCAACCGACCCCCTACCCGCGTACTGTCCACGCGGGCTCGGTGCGTCACGGACCTCGCACCGTCGCCGGCCCGCGGCCGTCACGTGGAGACGGACAACGACGCTCCCACCTGCTCGCCTGCTCGGCCGACTCACTGGTCTCGGTGTCGCCGATCTCGGGCTCGATCAGCCGGGCGAGGAAGGCGCGGTCGAGGAGGCCGAGCCGGCCCCTCGCCGCTCCCGTCGCGGGTTCCCACGATCTCGTGGGGAACCTCCACGGCGTGGCGGGGGCATCAGCCCTCCGACCGCGCCTCCCGGCGGCGACGCTGCTCGGCGGGGTCCGGCACCGGGACGGCGGCGATGAGGCGCCGGGTGTAGTCCTCCCGCGGACGGCTCAGGACGTCCTCCCGGGGACCCACCTCGACGAGCCGGCCGCCCTGCATGACCGCCACGCGGTTGGCCAGGGAGTCCACGACGGCCAGGTCGTGGCTGATGAACAGGCACGCGAACCGCAGGCGTCGCTGCAGGTCGGTGAACAGCTCGAGCACCCTCGCCTGCACCGAGACGTCGAGTGCCGACGTCGGCTCGTCGGCGATGAGCAGGTCGGGGTCGAGCGCGATCGCCCGCGCCAGGCTGATCCGTTGACGTTGGCCGCCGGAGAGCTCGTGTGGGAAGCGCGCGGCGAACTCCCCGGGCAGCTCGACCCCGTCGAGCAGCTCGGCCACGCGTGCGTCCACCGCCGCGGCCTCCAGGTCGGTCTGCACCCGCAGCGGCTCGGCGATGCAGTCACCCACGCTCATCCGTGGGTTGAGCGAGGCCGCCGGGTCCTGGAAGACGAACCCGAACCGGGAGCGCAGGGGCCGCAGCGCGCGATCGCCGAGCCCACCGATCTCGGTGCCGGCGACGCGCACCGAGCCCTCCGTCGGCTCCTGCAGCCCGACGGCCACCCGGCCGAGCGTCGACTTGCCGGAGCCGGACTCGCCCACGAGTCCCAGCACCTCGCCCCGACGCACCTGCAGGCTCACACCGTCGACGGCGCGGAAGGACGGCTGCCCGATCCGTCCGGGGAACTCCACGACGAGGTCGGCCACGTCGAGCACGACGTCGGCCGCCGCGT
>JBQGDU010000365.1:0-3104 GCA_052039245.1 Aeromicrobium sp.
CGCGCGACCCGCGGCGGACCCGCGGGCGACCACCCCGCGGACCCGGCCCGGCGGTGAGCGGATCACCCCCGGGCCGCCCGCGTGAGGAGAACACATGGCGATCATCGAGATCACCGGCGTCACCAAGAGCTACCCGGCGCGCAAGGGCGGGAGCGCCGTCACGGCGGTCGACGACGTCTCGCTCTCGGTGGAGGCGGGCGAGATCGTCGGCGTTGTCGGCTACTCCGGCGCCGGCAAGTCCACGCTGGTGCGGCTGGTCAACGCCCTGGAGCCGGCCACCTCCGGCAGCATCCGCGTCGACGGCACCGAGATCACCGGCCTGCGTGAGCGTGAGCTGCAGAAGGTGCGCCTCGGCATCGGGATGATCTTCCAGCAGTTCAACCTGTTCCACTCCCGCACCGTCTACGGGAACGTCGCGTTCCCGCTCAAGGTCGCGGGGCTCTCGCGCGAGGAGCAGCACGAGCGCATCGTCGAGCTCCTGACCTTCGTCGGGCTGGCGGACAAGGCGCACGCCTGGCCCGAGCAGCTGTCCGGAGGGCAGAAGCAGCGCGTCGGCATCGCCCGAGCGCTCGCCGCGAACCCGGCCATCCTGCTCGCCGACGAGGCGACCAGCGCCCTCGATCCCGAGACGACGGTCGAGGTGCTCAACGTGCTCCGACGGGTCAACGAGGAGCTCGGCATCACGATCGTGGTCATCACCCACGAGATGGAGGTCGTGAAGAGCATCGCCGACCGCGTGGTCGTGATGGAACAGGGCCGCATCGTCGAGGCGGGCGCAGCGTTCGACGTCTTCGCCAGGCCCCAGCAGCCGGCGACGCAGCGGTTCGTCTCGACGCTCGTCGACGGCGTTCCCGACGCGCGTGCCGTCGAGCAGCTGCGGGCGCGTCACTCCGGGCGGCTGCTGACACTGTCCTTCCGCGAGGAGGGCGAGAGCCAGTCCGCGGTCTTCGCCGAGCTGGTCTACGGAGGCATCGAGGACGTCCAGGGTCGGGCCTTCGGCCACCTCACCGTGGAGCTGCGCGGCGACGCCGAGGCGGTCGAGGCGGCCGTGCAGCGGATCGGCGAGCTGGTGCCCACCACCGAGGTCGATCCGACCGCGAGCACGAGGGAGGTGCGCTGATGGATCGCGTGTGGGAGCTGCGGGGCCAGTACGTCTCCGACTTCTTCGTCACCCTCTACCTGGCCGGCGGCGGCTTGCTCCTCGGCGGACTGCTGGGTCTGCTGCTCGGCACCGCGCTCTACGTGACGCGCACCGGTGGCATCCTGCCGAACCGGGTGGCCAACGCCCTGCTGAACCTGGTGGTCAACTTCTTCCGGCCGATCCCGTTCATCCTGCTCGCCATCGCGCTGCAGTCCGCGGTGCGAGGACTGGGTATCACCGCCATCGGCAACACGTACGCGATCATCGTGATCGTCTTCGCCTCGGCGTTCGCCATCGCGCGGATCGTCGAGCAGAACCTCCTGAGCGTGCAGCCCGGCGTCCTCGAGGCGGCCCGGTCGATGGGCGCGAGCCGGTGGCGCGTCATCACCACGGTGCTGCTGCCGGAGGCATACGGCCTGCTCGTGCTGGGCTTCACGTTCGCGTCCGTGGCCATCGTGGACATGACGGCGGTCGTGGGCGTCATCGCCGCCAACGGCCTGGGCGACCTCGCCCTCACCTACGGGCAGCGGCAGTTCAACCCCTGGGTCACGTGGTCGGCGATCTTCCTGGTCATCCTCATCGTCCAGACCCTGCAGTTCGCCGGCAACGCCTGGGCCCGCAAGGTCCTGCGCCGCTGACGTCCGCTCACAACCGGGTGCGGACGTCGAGCAGCTCGGGGAAGAAGGTGAGCTCGAGGGCGCGCTGCAGGAAGGCGACACCACTCGAGCCGCCGGTGCCGCGCTTGAAGCCGATGACGCGCTCCACCGTCTTCAGGTGACGGAAGCGCCAGAGCTGGAAGCCCTCCTCGACGTCGACGAGCTCCTCAGCGGCCTCGTAGTCCTCCCAGTGCACGTCGGGGTCGGCGTAGATGCGGCGGAAGACCTCCACGACGCCGGGGTGCGCCTCGTACGGCTGGGTGACGTCGCGTTCGAGGACCTCCGGGGGGACCTCGTGGCCGCGTCGGGCGAGGTGTCGCAGGTAGGCGTCGTAGAGGCTCGGTGCCTCGAGATCGGTCTGGAGCTGGTCGCGCAACCGGGGATCGTGACCGAAGACCTTGATCATCCCGGGCGTCTTGTTGCCGAGCAGGAACTCGACCGTCCGGTCCTGCGCCGACTGGAATCCCGAGGCCTTGCCGAGCGCGTCGCGGAACTGCACGTACTCCACCGGGGTGAGCGTCTCCAGGACGGCCCACTGCTCGAACATCTGCCGCTGGATGGCCTTGATGCGGGCCAGTCGCTTGAGGGCGGGCGCGAGGTCGTCGGCGTCGATCAGCGCGATGGCCGAGCGCAGCTCGTGGACGAGCTGCTTGAGCCACAGCTCGGTCACCTGGTGCTGGATGATGAACAGCATCTCGTCGTGGTGGTCCGAGACCGGCCGCTGCGCACTCAGCAGGGACTCGAGCTGCAGGTAGGAGCCGTACGTCTGCTCCCCGGCCAGGTCGGTGGCGACGCCCTCCTCGATGGGCCGGTGGGAACTCATCGACCCACCGTATCCGCGCCGCGGTGCACGCCCGCTCTCTGCTGATCCTGGTTCCCGCGTGCGGGGTCACGCTCAGCGAGGGGTGGGGACGGCGGGTTCCACCAGGAAGGCGCGGGCGCCGCCGTCGACGCGGGCCAGGACGATGGTCGCAGAGCGCGAGCCCTTGAGCCTGAGTCGGCGGACGAGCCGCTCGGGCACGACGTCGACGCCCCGCTTCTTCACCGTGAGCGTGCCGACGTCGCGGCTGACGAGCGCGGCACGCAGCTGCTTCTCGCGGTACGGCAGCTCCTCGACGACGCGGAACGAGCGGGCCATCGGATGCTCGATCGGGTCGTCCGAGGTCAGGTAGGCGATCCGCGCATCGAGCAGACGGGCCCCGGTGCCGGCCGCCAGTTCACCGACGAGGCCGGCGCGGGTGACGGCGTCGTCGGGCTCGTGCAGCCAGTCACCGATGTCTCCGACGTCGCCGGGCGTGCCCTCGCCC